>CAIMFA010000228.1 GCA_903840185.1 uncultured Lentisphaeria bacterium
ATCCGCCTTCCTCTATCTTTCTTGCGGCGCCGAAGAATCTCTTGGGCTTCTGCAAGGCATTAGAATCCACGCCTCCAGAGAGTATCTTTCCTGAATGCGGCACGCACGAGTTGTACGCCCTGGCTAGACGCGTGATGGAATCGAGAAGAATGACGACATCTTTTTTATGCTCGACCAGGCGCTTGGCTTTTTCGATAACCATTTCCGCCACCTGCACATGCCGTTCCGGCGGCTCGTCGAAAGTGGAACTGATGACTTCAGCGTTAACGCAGCGCTGCATGTCGGTAACTTCTTCCGGGCGCTCGTCAATCAGCAGAATGATCAGCGTTACGTCCGGATTGTTCTTCCGGATGCTGTTGGCCATCTTCTGGAGCAGCACGGTTTTACCGGTTCTGGGCGGGGCCACGATCAGGCCGCGCTGCCCTTTGCCGATAGGGGAGACCAGGTCAACCACACGGGTGCAGAACTCTTTCGGATCAACTTCCAGCACCAGCCGCTGAGTCGGGAAATACGGGGTCAGGCTGTTGAACGGAATAATTTCTTTTTTGCGGTCCGGAGAATCGTGATTGATATTCTCCACTTTGAGCATGGCGAAGAAACGTTCTTTTTCACGGGGCGGACGGATCTGGCCGCCGACGAAATCCCCGGTTTTCAGGGCGAAACGTTTGATCTGAGACGGGCTCAGGTAAATATCTTCGGAGCACGGCAGATAGCTGTAACCGGGAGACCGCAGGAAGCCGAAGCCGTCCGGCAGAACTTCAAGATAACCGCTGCCATACATCTGGCCGCTTTTTTCAGCATTGGCCTTCAGGATTTCAAAAATCAGAGTGGATTTTTCGAGAGCGCCGATGCCTTCAACTCCCAGTTCCGTTCCCATCTGGGCGAGTTCAAGCATGGATTTGCCCTGAAGCTCGTTGATATTCAGACTAGTGGTCACCCGGTCGCGCTGCTGATCATCCTGCTGCTGTTTTTTGCCGTTGCCGTTGCTGCCGCCGCCATTGTTGACATTGCCGCCGTTGCTGTGTCTCTTGCTGTCCTGCTGCTGGTTCGGCAGTCCGTGCCTTTCCGGCGCGGCTCTTTCCGGAGACGGTTTTTCCGGCACCACAACCTGAGGAGCGGCTTCCGCTGCAAATTCCTGCACGGGCTCTTCCTGGAGATCGGCAGTGATGACAGGCTCGATATCGGAGACATCATCGCCGATCAGGCGCGCAATTTCTTCAGAAGCTTCCACCGGGGACGGATGGTATTGCGGCTCGGAATGAATTGAATAATTAGTTGTTTCGTGAGTTGCCGCGGCTGGCGGAACAGCGTTCAATTTGACGTCCATGGATTTCTCCGGTGATGGCGCATTCTGTGATTCCGTACCGGAGGCGGCTTTCAGGTCAGAGACATTTTCTGTCTTTTTCGGGGGGCGTCCGCGTTTTTTCGGACGGACCTCATCGTTTTCGTTGGTGATTTTATCTTTGTCTTCCATGTTCTTCCCTTATTTGATGGTTAAGAATTATGCATTGTTCATTTAGTAATTCGACACAGCCTTCATTAATCAGGCCGTAATCGGCTTTTTCCAGTTTCACATCCGAAGCCAGCTGGTTATTCACCCGCAGCTGGATGTCCTTCTCATCGAATCCCCGCTCTTTCAAACGCTTATGCTGGTTGGCGACGGATGTCCAGACGCAGATTACAGACTCAAAACGACCTTCCATTCCCGCCTCGTAAAGCAGCGGCACTTCAAAAAGCACAAATTCGTTACTGACGTTGGAAATCAACTGTCCGGCTCTGTCCATGATAATCGGATGCAGTACTGAATTGAGCCAGTTCAACTCCTTTTTATCGTTGAAAACAATCGCGGCGATTTTCTTTCTGTCGGCCGCGCCGTCAGCGTTGATGATCTCCGCTCCCCAGCGTTCCGCAATCGCGGCATTGAACTCCAAATCCCCGGAACTGTAAAGATCGTGACATATCTTGTCCGCGCTCAGGGTAAACCACTCCAGCCGGGAAAATATTTCCAGAACAGTACTTTTTCCGCAGCCTATACTTCCGGTCAGAGCCGCTATCATCAGAAAATCTCTCCAGTTATGTTCTTCCGCCGTGATGCTTCAAATTGAAATATTGTTCCTGAATGTTACACCTGGAGTAAATCATGCCGCCTGTTTTTAAACAGAAAACGGAAAAATTGTTCTGATTATTTTACCTCAGCCCATACATAATCCGGGAATAAGATAAACTGAATCTTGTCTTGTGAAATTAAATCAGGTCAAAATCTTAAATTTGATAAGCTTCAACGACTGATTAACATAATACCATACAAGCACAGCGAATGCAAATGTAAAAAATAAAAAAACTTAAAAAAAAAAGCAGTTACGGCAGTTTTCTCTCCGGATGCCGGTAGTATATTTTACTCCGGGTATTATGTCCGAAAACAGTGTACAAAAGCCTAGGTATTACCAATGAATGACACGCCGCATATAAAAAATAAAGAGAATCTGTTCACTGCCGGATGGCTGCGGCTTGATCTGCTGCACTACGCTGACCGCAGCGGCCATGTGCGCAAGTGGGAAGCCGCGCAGCGGGTCAGCAGCAATGGCGCGGTACTGATGATCGCGGAATTGCGCGCCTCCGGCGAAATCATCCTTATCCGCCAGTACCGCCCTCCGGCGGACAAATATGTGCTCGAATTCCCCGCCGGTTTAATAGATGACGGCGAAACTCCGGCGGAAACCGCCGTCCGCGAACTGCTGGAGGAAACCGGCTATCACGGCACTGTCACCGAAGTCTCGCTGCCCGGGTTCAACTCCCCCGGCATGTCCGGCGAAATGATTTACACCGTTTCCATGACAGTTGACAACACCGCCGGCCGCAACCTCCAACCGGTTTCCAGGCAGGAGGAGTCCGAAGACATCGAGACCTTCCTTGTCCGTAAAGACAAACTGGAAGGTTTTCTCCATGACGCCGCAGGCAACGGCTGGGGCATCGACGCCAAAATAATCACCTATGCTAGAGGCCTCCGCGTCTAACGCCTGCGGGATTTACGGGATCTATGGGACTTGTGCGACTTATGTAACCTGGCAAAATCAAAATGACGCCCGCCCGTTCTGGAGAGTTTAGAGACCGCTTGAGCGGAAGCAGATTCAATATTGCCGTCCATTCCGGAGAGTTTAGAGTCCCGTTGAACTGAGACATCTTCAGTTTTATCAGTATTCAGCCCATAGGCCACATTGGCTTCCAATCCCATTCCGGAGAGTTTAGAGTCCCGTTGAGCAGAGACAGTTTTATTAGTCTTCGGCCCATAGGTCCCATTAGTCCCATAGGCCCCATTAGCTTCTAGTCCCATTCCGGAGAGTTTAGAGTCCCGTTGAGCTAACCAGTATTTAATGGCTGGCAGATTCGGCGGAAGCTGGCGCAAGGTGGTTTTGTAAAGGTCGCCGTCACGGTAAGTCTCGGTTCTGACAGCGCACTCACCCAGCGCCATTGACAGCAACTGTTTCCGCATACGGCCGTAACACTGCCTTCTGCCGCGATCCAGCGCTTCGGCGAATTCCGGGAACTGTTTCTTATAGTTATAGAAGGAGGCCGGTGAAATTCCCAGCCGCCGGGCGATCCTGGAATCGGTATCGCCATTGCCCGCATGTGCTTCGACTTTCTCCGGAAAACTTGCGTCATACTTTAAATTTGTCATGATATTTCCACTTGCAGGTTTTGCCTCCGCTATCCCGGCTGGTTCTTCATCCGCGTACTGCTTGTTCCGTTTCAGCCAGTTAACAATGGCTTTCAGGTTCGGCACCCGCTGGCGGACAGTTTTAGTTTCCCGTCCGCTGGAGCCGCTCGTGACGGCGGTCACAAAACAATTGCCGGTTGCCAGATCTATCACGCTGGTTTCAAGATCATCGTCAATGACCTGTCGTCCCGCGGCGACAGCCTCGGCAAATTCCGGAAACTGCCGTTTATAAGCGTAAAATGTTTCCGAGCCGATTTCCAGTTTCCGCGCGATTGCGCTGTCATTCATTCCGGCCGCCGCATATTCGCGGGCTCTCCCCGGAAAACTTTCGTCATACTTCAACTTTGCCATGATGCTCTCCCGTGTTGTTTTTATCCCATTATTTAAAAAATTTTTCACATTATTATAACTTTCAATTGATTATCTACATATAGTTAACTTGTCAACACATATATAGATAAATAGTTAACTACAAATAACTTAAGTCGCTTTATTTAATATAAAAAAACAT
>CAIMFA010000229.1 GCA_903840185.1 uncultured Lentisphaeria bacterium
TTCAAATACCTGAATTTGCATCAATATTTGATTTTTAACCGGCTGATATTAAATTATATATAGAGTGGTATTATGAAGAATGACAGACAAATCCCGATTTTTATAGCAGGCGATTTTCAGCGGCTTGATGTTTAATTGACATCCGGAGGTCTGTGAAATTGTCCGGCGGCAAAAAAATAGAATTCAAGACTTCGGAACTGTCTGTCCGGAGAAAGAGTATGCATTCTTCAAAAACTCACTGGCATCAATAATTTAATCGTACAGGAATTTGTATTTTAACAGGGATGGACAGGATAGACAGGATAAGAAAAACCGTTTCACCATGAAGATAATGAAGAAATTGAAGTTTTAAATAGTATCGCCATTCATCGTACGTACCTTCATTACCTTCATGGTGAAAGGTCTTTGTTTTTTTCGTGTTTTTCGTGCCTTTCATGTTAAAGAAGGATTTCTCTGTGCCTTGCTGACTATCGGGTTAGTCCCGCGACTGCGGGATGTCTCTGTGGTTAAGTTATTGTATTTAAAGTCCCGGCGCAGCCGGTTTAGTTTTTGCGATAGGAGGTTTGAAAAATGTCAATACAATGGCAGTGCTCGCACTGCAATGCCGTTTTTCCCAAAGCGGATTACTGTCATACGATGCCTTCCGGGAACATGCCTGGTACAATCCGGTGCGTGAATTGCCGCGCGGTGTACATTATCAAAGACATCCTGGCCGGCAAGCATGATGTCGAAGAAGCGTCGGCGGCGGCATTGGTTGCGGATACGGAGGAAAAGACAATGGAAAAATGTCCGCGCTGCGGTGATGAACTGCCGGATGATCTTGATTGCCCACATTGCGCACGAGTCCAGTGGGTGGTAATCGGCTGTATCGCCGCGCTTTCACTTGGTCTGACACTGCTTGGATTTTGGGGATGTGATTCCGATGTATGGAGCTGGATATGGATTACTGCCGGATTTGTTCTCTTTCTGGTGGCGGCGGGCGATATTGCGGTAATTCTGCTGCCGTCTGTAAAGAAACAGATACAAGGCGTACATATTGGCCGACTGGTAATTGTCGGCTTGTCGGCCTGCATCGCCGTCAGCGCCGGCATCGTGATTGTTAATGCTGTTTTGACCGGCATTACCTCTGAAGTTGCCGGTAAGCCGCAACAGGACGCGGATGCCAAACCAGCCGGAAAAGTTGACAACGTCAAGATTCCGGCTCAAATTGCGGATAACACCCCGCCGCTGAATAAGCCGGTAGTTGAAAATGCCGGGAAAATTGCGTCTCCGCCTGCCGTCACACCAGGCAGGCCGGATAATTTTAAGCTGATCGACGCGGCAGGAAAGGGCGACTATAATGCCGCCATGAATGCATTGCAGAACGGAACCAGTCCGGACGCCGTCAATAATTCAGGAACCCCGGCAATAATTTTAGCCGCGCAGAAGGGACATTCCCGGCTGGTAAAATTATTGCTTGATTACAAAGTGAATGTTAACGCGCGGGATTCATTAAAATTCACCGCGCTGATGTGGGCGTCCGCCCGCGGACGCATGGAAACCGCCAGGTTACTGCTGAAAAACGGCGCGAACCCCCACCTGAAAAACGCGGTGGGCGAGACCGCGCTGACCATATCCCAGGATGCGGAAATGGAGGGGTTAATTAATCAATTCATAAAAGACGCCATGAACAGTCCCGATGCGGCAGGAAAAAAGACGGTACAATAAAAATTGCAAAAGTAGTCAGTAGTCAGTGTTTTACTACAAAATTTGTCGTACAGAAAATTTGTATTTTGGTTTTTTATGATTGCGGAGACAACTCGAATCATGATCCATTTAACTATTGCTGAATTTTTAACAAAAAATCATGAAATAACTGATGCGCAAGCTAATAAAACACAAAAGTTAGAGTTTTGTACCCTGATTTCTTTGACCCGGATTACTTTTGGCTCTAAATAAA
>CAIMFA010000230.1 GCA_903840185.1 uncultured Lentisphaeria bacterium
AATACATGAGTCAGTGAATGTATGCGGATACACCGCATTCATTCACTGACTCCGGTTTTCTCTACGTGTCTCCGTGTCTTGGTGTGAGATATTCTCCATGTTCCATCGTTCCCGGTTTTTCACTTTCCACTTGGCCCCTTTTCTTTCCCGCAGTCGCGGGGCCTGAACGCGGGGTAGAAACATCAACTCCCGCGCAACGGACTCAATAGTCTTTTTGCTAAATTAAATTCCTGTCAGTTTTCTTCATGTTTGCCGTAAATGTTCTTGATTTCGCTTACTTCAATCTTTATATTGTCCATTGATTGACCTTTTCTATTTTTGCATGTTTCGTATAAGTCCGGGATTGCAGTTTTTTCGAAACGGAAAATTATCATAGGAGCGGTGATTATGGCTGACATTATGGACCTGGGGAGCGGGATTCCGGTGTTTAACGGGCTTTCAGAACAGGAACTCAAACTGGTTTCGGATGCTTCTGTTAAACGGGAAAATAAATCGGGTGAAACTATCTTCAAGGAAGGCGATTCAGGCAGCAGTCTGCTGGTCATCCTTGACGGCAAGGTCAAGATTTCCAAGAAAATTACCGAGGGGGTTGAATGTACGCTGCTTACCCTGGGAAGGGGCGGGGTCTTCGGGGAGCTTTCCGTAATTTCCGGCGATCACCGGACGGCAAGCGCGGTGGCGGTCACGGATACGGTCATGATTGAACTGGAACGTACCGCGTTCAAGAAGCTGGCCGAAGATAATCCCGAGTTCGGCCGCAAACTGATCCTCAACCTGCTGCAAACCGTCAGCTCCAGACTTAATACCACCACCGAAATGTATCGCCAGGCCGCCAGCTGGGGGTTGCAGATCAGCGGAGCGGTGGAGTTGAACTACAACCGGCTGATTGCCGACAATATCGGGCTTGCCATCGAACTGCTCACCGGAAAAACCATTACCGGAACCCTGCTGAAAGCCGACCGCACCGAGCACGGCTTGGAATTGATGATTAAATCCGACGATGAACGCATTGTGATCGTGCCTTTCCACGCGGTGGCGGAAATATCCTTTCCCGCCAGGCATTTACAACAGAAAACGAATAATTAAGCAGGAAAGGAGTTTCTATCATGGCGGCAATTGACATGTTTCTTGAATTCATGGTCGGGCAGAAAGCTTCAGACCTGCATTTATCCAGCGGCAATCCGGCGATTTACCGCATTGACGGCAGTATGGTGCGCACGGAAAGCGAACCGCTGACTTCCGAAGCCATCGGCGAACTGGTATATGAAATTATGCCGGAGCGCAACCGCAAGCAATTTGAGGAAACTCACGATACCGACTTCGCCTATGCCATTGAAGGGCTCGGACGTTTCCGCGTCAACGTGTTCATGGATCTTTACGGCATTGGCACGGTGATGCGGCTGATTCCGGCCAAAATCCTTTCCTTTAAAGAATTGAATCTGCCGGAGCCGATCCGGGATTTGTGCAATCTCAGCAAAGGCCTGGTGCTGGTCACCGGCCCGACCGGCAGCGGAAAGTCCACCACGCTGGCCGCGATGATTGATTATATCAATGATACCCGTGAAGACCATCTTATCACAATTGAAGACCCGGTTGAATTTGTGCATCACAATAAAAATTGCCTGATCAACCACCGTGAAGTTCATCGCCATACCGATAGTTTCAAGGGCGCGCTGCGGGCGGCGCTGCGCGAGGACCCGGATATTGTGCTCATCGGTGAAATGCGCGACCTGGAAACGATCGAAATCGCCATTGAAACCGCGGAAACCGGGCATCTGGTTTTCGGTACGCTGCATACCACTACGGCGCCCAGTACGGTCAGCCGCATTATTGACCAGTTCCCGGCCGACCGTCAGGCTCAGATCAGGGTTATGCTTTCGGAATCGCTTAAAGGCGTGGTCGCGCAGACGCTGCTGAAGAAAAGAGGCGGCGGCAGGATCGCGGCGCTGGAAATCCTGATCGTGAATTCCGCGGTGTCCAACCTCATCCGTGAAAATAAAATTCATCAGATTCCGTCCATCATGCAGACTGGTCAGAAAATCGGCATGCAGATGCTCAATGCCCATCTTATGGAATTGCTGGATAAGGGTTATATTGATGTAGCCGAAGCCATGCTGAAATGCGTTGACAAGGAAGACTTGAGAATCCGCCTGAAAACCGGCGGATATGAATTGCAATAGCATGACGGATGTTACAATTTAAGGAGTGAATTATGAACGTCGAAATTCTTCCGATGACCCTGAATGATATCGGGGCTTTGATGGAGATTAAAAACCATATCGGCTGGAACCAGCTTGAGTCAGACTTTAAATTTCTGATCGAGTACTATCCGCAGCATTGCTTTACCACGTATTCCGAGGGCAGGGTGATCGGTTCCGTGACTGGCATCAACTATGAAAACAAGATTGCCTGGATCGGCATGGTCATGGTGCATGAGGAGTTCCGCGGTATGGGAGTTTCCAAACTGCTGATGAACGCGGTGCTGGATTCGATGAAAGATTGCAAATGCATAAAGCTTGATGCAACGCCTGCCGGACAGCCGGTTTATGAAAAAATGGGTTTTGCCCCGGAATGGAGCATCACCAGAATGATCAATACTGAATTCGTATGCAAAACTAAAACTGTGGAGTCCAGGGCGGAACCGGTATGGGAAGATGACATGGGTGAAATCTGCATGATCGATCAGTGCATTTTCGGCGCTGACCGTTCCTGTCTGCTACGGAGACTGCTGCGCGAATATCCGGACCTGGCGTTTAAAATAACCAGCAGTGAAAGCGGTAAAATCACCGGGTTCTGTTTCGGGCGCAACGGTCATAAATACCGTCAGATCGGCCCGGTTGTTGCCGGGAATTCGCTTGACGCGTTTGAGCTTTTTAAAGCCGCCTCGGTTTGCCGGGGGGATAATTCGCTGGTGCTGGATGTTATTGACGCCCATACCGATTTCGTTGACGCCATGCGGCATATCGGGTTTATTGCCCAGCGGCCATTGCTGAGAATGTTCAAAGGAACGAACGATTTTACCGCGGAAGTGCCGCGGTACTTTGTAATCCCCGGCGGAGAATACGGATGATTAGGGGGAAGTTCTTAGGCGGGCAAAAAAACATGGAAGTCAGGAGTCAGGAGTCAGGAGTCAGAATGAACAGCCGGGGGAGAATATCCAATAACCAACACGGAATATCCAATGTCCAAGGAGAACAGTCAGGAGCCTGAAGACAGAATGGTAACCGGGAAACAACAGCCGCGAGTTAGAAGTTAGAATAAAAACTAAAACCTGAAAAGCAGTAGTCAATTTTAAAAACGCTTAAAACCTAGAAGTACAAAACAAAGATACTTGAAATTCTAAAATTTTGAAGATATCAAACATTAATTTTATTCAGCAGGAGTTATAATGTCGGAAACAAAAGGTGCTGTCGGGGTAATGACCAGCGGCGGTGATTCTCAGGGAATGAATGCTGCGGTCAGGGCGGTTGTGCGTACCGGTATTGCCATGGGGATTGATGTGTATGCCATCCGGGAAGGCTATCAGGGACTGGTCGATGACCATATCGTTAAAATGGACTGGGAATCGGTCGGCGGTATTATGGAGCAGGGGGGCACTATCATCGGCACCGCCAGATGCAAAGAGTTCAGGACTTACGAAGGACGGCTGGGATGTGCTCTGAACCTGATAAAATACGGCATTGACAACCTGGTAATCATTGGCGGCGACGGCAGCCTTACCGGCGCTAACACTTTCAGCGAAGAATGGGCAGGCATGCTGCAGCAGCTGGTCGAGGCGAATAAAATCACCGCGGCTCAGGCGGCCGCGCATCCGAAACTGCGCATCATCGGGATGGTCGGTTCGATTGACAACGACATGGCGAATACCGATATGACGATCGGAGCCGACACCGCGCTTCACCGCATTACTGAAGCGATTGACGCTTTAATCAGCACCGCCGCCAGCCATCAGCGGATTTTTGTGGTCGAAGTGATGGGGCGCAACTGCGGTTATCTGGCGCTGATGAGCGCTATCGCCACCGGCAGCGAATATGTGTTTGTGCCTGAACATCCACCGGTTGAAAACTGGCAGGATAAAATGTGCGCGGAACTCGTGGCCGGACGCAACGCCGGACGCCGCGACGGTATTATTATTGTCGCCGAAGGCGCGAAAGATCTTCAGGGGAATCCTATTTCCAGTTCGTACATCAAGCAGACTATTGAAGAAAAACTCGGCTGGGATACCCGTGAAACTATTCTGGGACATGTTCAGCGCGGCGGCACTCCGAGCGCTTTTGACCGCTATATGAGTACCGCCTGCGGCTGGTTTTCCATTCAGGAACTATTGAAAAAAGACGCTTCCTCCGAATCCTCGGTAGTGGTTTTAAAAGAGAATCGTGTCAGGACTGCGCCGCTGATGGAGTCTGTCCGGAAAACTCAGGCTATCGCGGCCGCAATTCAGGCGCATGATTATGACAAAGCGCAGGAGTTACGCGGCGGGTCATGGTCTAAAATGCTGAATATCTTTGATATTCTGTCTCAGGCCGGACCGTCAAAACCGTGTACCGGAAAGAATATCGGCAGGCTGGCGGTGATGACTTGCGGCTGGCCGGCTCCGGGTATGAACAATGCCGTCAGGGCTGCGGTCAGGATTGCCATGGATCAGGGCTATTCCGTATTGGGCGTGGAAGACGGTATCAACGGCCTGATCAAGGGTGAAGTCAAGGAATTCTCCTGGATGGATGTTGAAGAGTGGAACAACCGGGGAGGAACTGTTCTCGGCACCAACCGCCAGCAGCCGGAGGAGAAAGATTTTTACAGCATCGCCAGAACGATTGAAGAACACAAGATCAGCGGCTTGCTGATGATCGGCGGCTGGGCGGGTTATCAGGTTATTGAAAGTCTGTTCCTGATGCGGAAGAATTTCAAAGCCTTCAATCTGCCGATGCTCTGCATTCCAGCCGCCATCAACAACAATCTGCCTGGTTCCGAACTCGCGATCGGCGCGGATACCGCGCTGAACACGATTGTCGAAGCCGTGGACAAAATCAAGCATTCGTCCGACAGTTCCCGCCGCGCTTTCATCGTGGAAGTGATGGGGCGATACTGCGGCTATCTGGCGATGATGAGCGGACTCGCCACCGGCGCGGAATATATTTATCTGCATGAAAAAGGCGTTACGCTGGAACTCCTGCAGCAGCATCTTAAAGAACTGCTTTACAGCTTCGAAAAAGGCGGCAGGCATGTCGCGCTGATGATCAGAAATGAAAATGCCAATCCGACTTACACCACCGACTTCATCTGCGAACTTTTCCAGGAAGTAGGGAAGGGCGTTTTTGCCATCCGCAAATCAATCCTCGGCCCGATGCAGCAGGGCGGCACGCCGTCCCCGTTCGACCGCATCCAGGCCGTCAGGATGGCCTATGAAGGCACTAATCTTCTGCTGGAAAGCATCAGTCAGGGTGACAACCGCTGCTGCTTCATAGGCCAGAGCGGCGGCAAAACCGTTATCAGCGACATGAACAGCATTCAGCGCATGGTGGACGAAGATCAGCAACGTCCAGCCGCGCAGTGGTGGGAACCTCTCTACAATGTTGCCATGTCCATGGCCAAGAAGCCGAAATAATTGGTACTGGCGGCTGGTAAACTTAGAGGAATTTATTTTCTATGAAAAGACCGCCGATACTAATAATTATAAATCTGATTATCCTTGCAGCGGGATATCTCTGCTGTATTTTTGCAGTAATTAATAAACTGAATAGTGGTGCGTGTATTAGCGAGAAATTAATAGATTTTCTTTCCTGGCTGTCTCTGACTCTTTACATAATCGGGATTTATATTGCTGTTATCAAGCACCAGTACAGGTCAATTTTTCTGTTGGGGTTGCTGTTATTGTTGTTGGGATTTATTAACTGTTCCTGGCCTTACAGCTTACCTGCGTTGATCATTATTTTATTACCTTTCTATATTGGTATTTCATTTATAGTTTGGGGTATTATTCTGTCAGTAGACAGCAGTAATCTACCGGAAAATACTGCCAGGCTCTCCCGATATAAATATTGGCTTTACTCAGCAAACGCTTTTTGTGCAACCGGTATAATTGTGGCGATATTGGGCCGGTTTATCTATGAATTAGATGTGTCAAAAAATCATGAATTCCAGAGAAAAATTATTTTCCCCGCCACTTGGTCTCTATTGCTTATAGGTATCTTGCAAATCATTGTTTATTACATACTCTGCAATATCAGAGAACGCAGAGAAAAGAATATGAATAATACTGAAAAGAATTAAATGACTATAAAAAGACCGCCATTGCTGATAATTATAAACCTAATTATGCTTACAAGCGGTTATCTTTATTGTGTTTATTTAGCTATCGCAAAAATGACAGGAGTTATTGAAATACTTGAAGTATTGTTATTTCTGACTCTTTGCATAATCGGCATTTATATTGTTGTTCTCAAGCGCCATGCCATTTCAATTTTGTTACTGGGAGCGATTTTATCGTTATACATTATATCATTGCTCCCTGGAATTATATTTATCATTTGGAGTATTCTTATTTTAGCCG
>CAIMFA010000231.1 GCA_903840185.1 uncultured Lentisphaeria bacterium
ATTTTCAGGTGAACATGCGGACTGGATCGACGGAACCGTCATGCCGGTTGTCTGGAAGAGGAAATATGGAAAAGGGCGTGTCTTTTACAGTTCGCTGGGACATGTGGCTGAAGATTTTGTAAACTGTCCGCAAGCAAAAGAAATTGCGCTTCGCGGCCTGCTCTGGGCTGCACGGTAAGCAGAACTATTGAAAGAGTGTTCAACGATCTTCGCTGGCGTCCGGACTTTTACGCGGACTGTTCTGAAGAACGGCTGGCGTTGAGCACTTTTTCCCATGGCTCTTTGTAGAATTCGTCTTTGTTGGAAAAGACGTTGTATTTGACGATCTGATAAAACGCGGAAACGCCGTCTTTCCAGGTAATTTTCTTGCCTTCATTATATTTGCGCGGATTGTAGGAAATCGGGACTTCCCAGATGCGCAGCTGCCTGGATTTCGCCAGCTTAGCCGTAAATTCAACTTCGATGCCGAAACGCTGGGAATCCAGATTCAGGTTCTGCACGATTTCCCGCCGGAAAGCTTTATAACAGGTTTCCATATCGGTGAGGTGGATGTCCGAAAATAGATTCGATAAAAAGGTCAGGACTTTATTGCCCATTTCGTGCCGGAAATATCTGACCTGTCCGGGAGTACCCATGAATCTAGAGCCGTAAACCACCTCGGCTTTGCCGGCAGCCAGCGGGGAAAGCACCAGCGGATAATCTTCCGGATTGTACTCGAAATCGGCATCCTGGATGATTACGAAATCCCTGGTCGCTTCAGCGATGCCGCGGATTACGGCGGCACCTTTGCCATGATTGGTTTCCTGATACAGAATAGTGATATTTTCTCTGTTCTTCAATGTCTCCAGTTTTTGCCGGGTATTGTCTTTTGAAGCATCGTCAATAATGATTATTTCTCCGGTTTCCGGCCTGGCGAGAACCCGTTCCACGATACCCAGAACGGTATCTTCCTCATTGTATACTGGAATGATTACGCTCAGGCGTTTTTTGACATTGACATCGAGGTTGAAATTTAGAATCATATAATGTTTTTCCTAGTTTTTCATGCCCAGTTCGGCAGATCTGGCGGCGGCGGCGGTTACGGCTTTGACAACAGTCCCCCTGAACGAATTTTCTTCTAAAACCGCCAGCCCGCGGATGGTAGTTCCACCAGGCGAAGTGACTTGATCGCGCAGCACCGCCGGATGAGTTCCGGTTTCCAGCACCATCAAAGCCGCTCCGGCAACAGTTTGCGCCGCCAGTTTTAGCGCGATGTCTCTTGGCAGGCCGGCATTGACGCCGCCGTCGGCCAGAGATTGAATAAAGTCGAAGACGTATGCCGGCCCGCTGCCGCTGAGTCCGGTCACCGCATCCATTAACGACTCGTTGACGCAGCAGAAACTGCCGACAGCGCCGAGGATTTTTTCAGTTTCTATGATATCTTTGGCGGATACTTTCTCAGCAGTTGAATAGGCTGAAATTCCCTGTCCGATCAGGGCCGGAGTATTAGGCATTACCCGGACAATCCGGCTTCCGCCGGTGATGGTTTTCAACGTTGCGATTTTAATTCCGGCGGCTATTGATATGATCAGTTTGTCTTTCAATAACGCGGATTTACCCAGCAGCGCGTCTGCGATCTGCTGCGGCTTGACGGCTATGATCACAATATCAGCTTTCGCCAGGATTTTATCCGGCGAATCGGTATGTACTTGAATCCCGGTAGCCTTATGGAACAGCGCGGCTGACTGGGCGGACACGTCAAAAGCTTTGAGGTTTGCGGCCGGAATACCGTTTTTTACCAGACCTCCGGCGATTGCCGAAGCCATTTTCCCGGCACCGATAAAAACTATGCTGGAACTTGTTTTCACAGTTTTACCCTCTTATCAAATATTTAACCTGTGTTTTGATTCAAAC
>CAIMFA010000232.1 GCA_903840185.1 uncultured Lentisphaeria bacterium
AGGCGCATACCTGAAGGTATGTAACGAACCGGCAAACACAAAGGCATTCAGGAGAAGCGCGAAGATGCAAAGGTTATTTTTTTACGGTTCCTTAGTTTGTAATTATTTAGAAAAGTAAAACAATATTATCAATAAAAAGAATCAGGGGACACGATGTATCAGGAACTGCATAATAAATTGTCAAAGTACGGTCAGCAGCATCTGCTGCAATTCTGGAAAGAACTGGATTCATCACGTCAGGAGAACCTGGCCGCGCAGCTAAATGCCATTGACTGGGAAAACCTGACCGCGCAAATCAAGACGTATGTTTTGAAACAGCCGGACGTCACTATTCCGCACGATCTGTCCCCTGCCCCGTATTTTCCGCTGCATCCGAAAGAGTCAGACCTGATTGAACTGTACAAGAAAGCCGCCGCCAAAGGCCATGAACTTCTGCACGCCGGAAAAGTCGCGGCGCTCACGGTTGCCGGCGGCCAGGGTTCCAGACTCGGCTATGACGGGCCGAAAGGAACTTATCCGATCACTCCGGTCAAGCATAAAACCCTGTTCCAGTATTTTGCCGAATCCATTCTGCGCCTGAACGCTAAATATGATCAGGAAATGAGCTGGTACATCATGACCAGCAAACTGAATGATCTGCAAACCAAAGATTTCTTCGAGAAAAACGATTATTTCGGCCTTAGTCAGGAGAAAGTCATTTTCTTCACCCAGGGCACAATGCCGGCCATCGGCTACGACGGCAAACTGCTGCTGGCGGATAAGGATTCGCTGGCGCTGGCGCCCGACGGCCACGGCGGCACCCTGCTGGCGTTGAAACGTTCCGGCGCGCTCGGCAGAATGAGAGCCGACGGAATAGATTATATTTCCTACTTCCAGGTGGACAATCCGCTGGTGTCGATCGTAAACCCGCTGTTTCTCGGACTGCACGCGATTGAAGAGTCGGAAATGAGCGCGATCATGCTGGCCAAAACCGGCCCGTTTGAAAAGCTCGGCAATTTCTGCATGTCCGGCGGCAGACTCCAGATCATCGAATACAGCGATCTGCCGGAGGAACTGGCCCAGGCGCAGCACCACAACGGTACACTGAAATTCATTGCCGGCAGCCCGGCCATCCATATCATCAGCCGCAAATTCGTCGAAGCGCTGACCGCTGACGGCAAATTGAACCTGCCATGGCACCGCGCCGACAAAAAAGTTCCATTCGTCAACAGCAGCGGCGAACCGGTAAATCCGGAAAAGCCGAACGCGGTCAAACTGGAATCATTCATCTTTGACGCACTGCCGATGGCCGCCAGAACCAGTGTTCTGGAAGCCGAACGCGAAGAAGAATTCGCGCCGACCAAAAATAAGACCGGCGTGGATTCCGTTGAAAGCTGTCAGGAAATGCTGATCGAAAGAGACGCCCGCAGGCTGGAAAAAGCAGGGGTGAAAGTTCCCAGAGACAAACATGGCAAACCGGCAGTCGCGATTGAAATTTCCCCGCGGGTCGCCATTGATGACGAAGACGCAGCCGCCTATTGCCGTACTCATGGAATAACAGATCTCACTTCCAGTCACGAAGGCGTTTATCTGTCATGATTAAAATCATCGAAATTCTTATTGATGATATTTTGAATGACGCGGCCGCCTGTTCCGATCTCATAAACGGAGCAGTCCGGCGCAATCCGGCGCTTCGCGCCACCGGCGTCTGCTCCGATGAAACGAGGATTTTCGTTTCAATGGAAGATACGGTCACACCGCCGCCGGAGATGATGCAATACCGTTTAGCCGAGTTGTCGGAACTGGACAGAGACCTGATCGCCTCCGGATTAAAATCCCGTTATTACGCCGGCTTCACGACTATGGGCAGTTTCATTGCGGGCAATACCGTATGGGCGCTGTTCGCCGGCCCGGTCAATCAACCAGCAGTAAAGTGACAAACTATGCGGAATATATTCACCCCGGATAAAAACATAGGACTGCCTGAGGACATCCAGTCCCAGAAGTCTATCAATTACGCTTACGGACTGATTATTATCGTCGCTCTGATCACGTTATTCGGCCTGACCATGCTTTATTCCACCTCTTACAACACCGCCGGCACCAAGTTTTTCTACAACCAGCTGATGTGGGCGTTTATCGGAGTGCTTTCCGGCGCTTTTGTGTTCACCATCGGCCATAAGAAACTGGGTGAATACAGCATGCTGCTGATTATTGCCTCCGTCCTGCTGCTGATCATCGCCGACTTCTGTTTCCCCGCGGTAAAAGGGGCGCACCGCTGGATCAGGATAAAATTTATCGGCGGCCCGATGAGCATTCAGCCGTCCGAACTGGCGAAGATCGCCATCGCGCTGTATATCTCGAAATATTGTGCGGATAATCTGCGCTTTGTCAATGACTTTCTGTGCAAGGAAGGGCCGATTCAGCCGTGCATCGTCTGCGGCATCGTGATTTTCTTCGTCCTTGCCGGGAAAGACCTTGGAACTACAATTCTGCTGGTAACGGTTTGCATGATCGTCTTTTTCGCGGCCGGCATGAGGTTGCTGTATATCCTGCCCCCCATAATACTGGGGGGGCCGGCACTGTTCTTTGTCATCAAAAAATTCGACCCGATGCGCTGGGCGCGGCTCACCACCTTCATGAATCCGGAAGCCGACCTGCAGGAGGACGGCTACCAGTTGTGGAATTCTTTGCTGGCGCTGGGATCCGGTAAATGGTTCGGGATCGGGTTCATGGAAAGCCGCCTGAAAGCCAAGTATCTGCCGGAAGCCCATACCGACTTCATTCTGTCCATTGTCGGTGAAGAGCTGGGAATGATTTCGCTCTGTCTGGTGGCTCTGGCATATATCGTCTTTATGTATTTTGCGATGAAAATCAGCCTGAACTCCAGAACCAGACAGGGAATGCTGCTCGGGCTGGCAATAACTTCAGTGCTGATATTTCAGTCAGTCATCAACATTGGAGTTGTCTCCGGCGGACTGCCCACCAAAGGCATGCCTGCTCCGTTCATCAGTTATGGCGGCAGCAACCTTATGATGTGCATGACCGGAGTCGGCCTGCTGCTCAACATCGCGGCGGAAACCGCCTCCCCAGGCTTCAACGATGAAATCATAGCGGCAATCAAAAAGAAATTCGCGTTCCTGACCTTTTTCAGGAGAAAAAAATGAATTCTCAAAAAACATCCAAAGAATTAAAGCGTCTGGTAATAACCTGCGGCGGCACCGGCGGTCACTTTTTCCCCGGACTCAGCATCGCCAGAGAATTTAAAGAGCAAGGCGGCGAAGTGCTGCTTTTCCTCAGCGGCAAAAACGCGGATGCCCAGGCGGATATCGCCACATTGCACGGGATCGATTCCGTAAAATTGACCTCCTCGCCGCGCCCCAACAGCGTAACCACCGTTTTCAAATTCACCAGTGATACCTTTGCCGGAATCGTCGCCGGGCGCAAGCATCTGAAGAAATTCAATCCGGACGCGCTGCTGGCGATGGGCAGCTTCACCTCTCTGCCTTCGGCCATCGGAGCCTGGTCGCTGAATATCCCGATATTCCTCCACGACGGCAATGCCAGAGTAGGCAAAGCCAACCGTTTTCTCAGCCGCTGGGCTAAACATCTATGCACGGCCTTTCCAGCGGTAAACGCTTCACATCTCCACTGTCCGTATTCTTTCACCGGCATGCCGGTCAGGCCGGAACTCATCGGCAGCACAATCAGCAAGAAAGAGGCTATTGAGAGTCTGAACATAAAGTTCGGTTCCATTCTGGACCCCGCTCTTCCGACCATGCTGATTTTCGGCGGCAGCCAGGGCGCGGAAATATTCAACCGTAATTTCCCGGAAGCCATGCTGGAATCCATCAACCGGCAGTTTCAGGTGCTGCATCTGACCGGACACGGTAAATTTGAAATGGTGAACAACACCTATGAGAAAGCTTTTTTTCCATTCCTGGCGCTGCCCTCGGCATCGGAAATGGATTTGTTCTACCAGGCCGCGGATGTTGTCGTCTCCCGCTCCGGCGGCAGCACGGTCGCGGAACTGACACTGTTCGGCAAATTCGCTTTTCTAGTTCCATATCCTTATGCGGCTGAAGACCATCAGTACGATAATGCCTTATATATGAAAAACGGCGATGCCGCGGAAATCATCAATAACGCAGAGTGTACTAAAGAGAAAGTGGCGAAGCTGCTGGACCGCTGGCTGGAGAACCCGGAAAAATATCGTGAGCTGGGAGCCCTGGCCAAAGTTCTGAGCAGGCCGCATGCCGCCGCCGACACGCTCCAGGTCATCCGCAACGGACTGACGAAGTAATCTTTTCACCATAAATGCAAACGCCCGGATGTTTTATCCGGGCGTTCCATTCTGAATTCTAAATTCCAGCTTCTAAATTCTGCTGGATCCTCAGTATCTTTTCTGCTTGCTGTTGGCCAGCATTCTCAAACGCAATGCGTTGAGCTTGATGAAGCCTTCGGCATCATGCTGATCGTAAACATCTTCTTTTTCAAAGGTGCAGATCTTTTCGTCATAAATGCTGTATTCGGAACGTCTGCCGGAAATATGGCAGGCGCCTTTGAACAGCTTGACGCGGACATCGCCGGTGACGAACTTCTGGCTCTCGGTAATCGCCACCTGCAGCATTTCACGCTCAGGGGCATACCAGAAACCGTTGTAAACCATTCTGGCATAGTTCGGAATAAAGCTGTCACGCAGGAACATCACTTCCTTGTCCATTGTAATGGTTTCAAGGGCGCGATGGGCCATATGCAGGATCGTGCCGCCGGGGGTCTCGTAAACACCTCTGGACTTCATGCCGACAAAGCGGTTTTCGACAATATCAATCCTGCCGACCGCGTGCTTTGAGCCCAGTTCATTGAGCTTGATCATCAGCTTGGCGGGAGAAAGTGTTTTACCGTTGACTTTGACCGGAATACCCTTCTTGAAGGAAATAATCACATCCTCCGGTTCATCCGCGGCTTTGCTGAGCGGCCTGGTCATTACTGACAGGTCGTCCGGCGGAGCGCTCCACGGATCCTCCAGAATACCGCCTTCAAAACTGATATGCAGCAGATTGCGGTCCTGGCTGTACGGCTTGGCCGCAGTCACCGGAACCGGAATGCCGTGATTCTTGGCGTAATTGATAAGCTCGGTACGGGATTTGAATTTCCATTCACGCCAGGGTGCAATCACCTTGATGCCGGGCTGCATGGCATAAGCGGTCAGCTCGAAACGCACCTGATCGTTCCCCTTGCCAGTAGCGCCGTGACAAATAGCATCGGCCTTTTCAGCTCTGGCAATCTCGACCAGGCGTTTGCCGATCAGCGGACGCGCAATGGAAGTCCCCAGCAGATACGAACCTTCGTAAATCGCGTTGGCCTGCATCATCGGGAAAATGAAATCCCGCGCAAACTCTTCAGTCAGGTCTTCGACATAGCACTTGGTGGCGCCGGTGCGAATCGCTTTGGCCTCAACGCCGTTGAGTTCTTCGGCCTGTCCGACATCGGCACAGAACCCGATGACTTCAGCTTTGTAAGTTTCCTTGATCCACTTGACGATCACCGAGGTGTCAAGTCCGCCCGAATAAGCTACTACTACTTTCACGTTGACTCCTTAAATATTTAAAAGGTAATTAGAAAATCTGCAAAACTAAAATTTAGCCTGAAAAGAACTTTATTCAACATTATTTTGCACTTTTTTCATTTTCCCGGATGTCCAGATGATAACTGGTCGTGGTCGGAAACGCAAATTCCAGGCCTTCCTCATTGAAACGCTTCAAGATCATCAAATTCTGCTCCTGCAGCCATTTTCTGGAAAGATCCCAGTCCATGGTGTTATACCAGACGGTCACGCTGATATTCAATGACCAGTCTTTGAAAGCATCAAAGCAGATGGACGGCGGCTTGTCCTTGCAGACGCTCACATGGTTGTCCATGATTTCGTGCAGTATCTGCACGGCCCGCTCAATTTTCTCCGGCGGCGTGTCATAGGTCAGTCCCAGGCTGTACGCACATTTGATATTAGGACGTTTGCTGATATTCTCAATCGCGGCATCCGCCACCTTGCTGTTCGGAATGGTAAGCAGGTGGCCGTCCAGCGAACGGATGCGGGTACTGCGGAAGCCGACAATCTCAACCACCCCGTCAATGTTTTCAAACTTGACCCGGTCGCCTACGGAAAACGGCTTGTCCACAATAATCATCACCGAACCGAAAAAGTTGGCGATTGTATCTTTCGCGGCAAACGCCAGCGCCAGACCGCACACCCCCGCCCCGGCCAGCAGCGTCGTGATATTTATACCCAGAATACTCTGGCCGATAAAGAGCACCGAAATCACCGCAATGGTCAGCCTTACAGCCTTGCGGATCAGGTCCACCAGCAGGTTGTCCAGATTATTGTCCGTGCGGCTGGCCAGCTCCATCAGAAAATGGTTCAGCACGGTTGTCAGCCGGAAAACCGCCCAGGCGATCGAACCTGCGACCACTGCCAGAAAAACCCTGAATACGATTTCAAATCCAGCTGGCGGCAGCGACTCCAGTATCGGCAGGGCGCTCAGAAATAAGCCGATAGTGAAAACCATGACATGCAGCGGACGGATAACGGCTTCACAAATCAAATCATTGACCACCGGATTGTTTTTAGCCGCCAGACGCCGGATAATTACATGCTCAAATATCCTGCTGACAATCGCGGATATTATCAGCGTCAGGATAATTCCTCCGAAAAGCACGAGCATATTGAATTTATGCTGGTCGAACCAGTCGCCGGTTGAACTGTAAATATTATCCCAGTATTGGCGCAGTGTCCTGCTGTTGTTGCCGCTGGTATCATAATTATTATTGGAATTCATGATTTTAGCCAGCGCCCTGCCCTTGGGCACAGAATTTTCCGCAGCTGCGCCTGCCGGAGCGCTGTCGCCGGCCGCAAATACCGGATTCCATGTCAAAGCTGACAGCAGTGCCAGTATGCAAAACGTCAAAAATTTGAAATAACTTCCTGCAAACATAAATAATCCTGTTTAAACTTTTAAATAGTCGGGTTATATTAAACAACCAGAGTCTATTAATTTAATATGAATCCGGATTTTTTCCATGACAGACTGGAATAAAACCCTGATTGTTGGAGTTTTTACAGCGGAGATTTGTAATTATGGCGGCAAAATGCTTTTTTGATGAAATAATCGAGTGCCTGGATGCACAGAAGGACAAGCATAAAACTGCTTTCGTCCAGCCTGAAACCGCCACGGAATTCTTTGCCGCCAAACCGGAATCCTCCCAACCGGTTCAGGAGAAGCCATTGAGACAGCCAGTTGCAGAACATGATGCTCCGGCCGTGAAACCGCCGCCAGCCCCGCCGGCGAGCAAGGTAGCGGTTGAGAATCTCAATTTAAATGAACTCCGGGCGGTCGCCCTGAACTGCCACCTCTGCAAACTGCACAGCAGGCGCAATACGGTGGTTTTCGGCGAAGGCAATCCGCATGCCGAACTGATGTTCATCGGCGAAGGACCGGGGATGGATGAAGATAAGCAGGGCCGCCCGTTCGTCGGGGCCGCAGGACAGCTGCTCGACAAAATGATCATTGCAATGCAATATAAAAGAGAAGATGTGTACATTGCCAATATAGTGAAATGCCGCCCTCCGGACAACCGCAATCCGGAAGAGGATGAGGCCGCACAGTGCCTGCCTTACCTGAAACGGCAAATCGAACTGGTTTCGCCGAAAGTCATCGTCGTGCTTGGAGCAGTTCCCCTGCTCCGGCTGCTGGGCAAAACCGGTATTATGAAACTCCGCGGACAGTGGGACGAATATAATGGCATTAAAGTCATGCCAACCTTCCACCCGGCATTTCTGCTGCGCAGCCCAGAGGCCAAGAAAGATGTCTGGCGCGACCTCCAGCAGGTTATGCAGTTTCTAGGCAAAGAATACAAGAAACCTTAAATCATACTCCGGCCGCTGAAAATTTGGCATAGATTGCAAGGATTTATGTCTTGCTAACTCCAGGGTAAGTCCCGCGACTGCGGGATGCCTCTGTGGTTAACACGATTAATTCCCGGATTCGCGATACTTGCCCGGCGGTATCCCCGCGTTTTTCTTGAATGACTTGGAAAAAGCGTAAACATCGGCAAAACCCAGCCGGTCGGAAATCTCTTTGATACTGTGCTCTGAATGCAGCAGCATGTTTTTCGCGGTGGAAATCTTCAAATCCATCGCATATTTCAGCGGAGAAACACCGTAAGCTTCCTTGAATCTGCGGCAAAGATGTTCAGGCGACATAAAAAAACGCCGTCCAAGTTCTTTAAGTTCCAAATCATCGTTATAGTGCTTTTCTATAAAAGCTTTAACGCTGTCCAGCGTATTGTCTTTCCGGTTCAAATCTTTACCCGTAAAAACTTCACTGTATAGAAACTCAAGCATATTCATTACGGTTTTATGCGCCGGCAGTATATTTCCAGACAAGTTATTGAGCCGACTGCCTAAATCCCGGAAATGCTTTTCCAGCGCCGCTATCCCGGATGGGCCCAGCAAAGTCATTGATGGAATAGACACATTATCAATCCCGGAATAATGCGCCATAAGCTGATTCCAGTCTCCGCAGAAAACGCCAGACGCATTTTCCAGGCTGAACGTCAATTCATGATAGACTGTTTTGCCTGGCAACAGAGCACTAAACGAATGCGGTTCTCCGGGCGAAGTCATAACCAGCATTCCAGGCAATGATTCCACCTCCGTGCCATTCAGCAATATACGGTTACGATCATTATCGGCAGTATAAAACACTATATGAAACACATTATGAGCATGAGCCGCCGGAACTCCCCGCGGAATATGCCTGTGAATCTCTGTCAGATGAAAAGTCTGAATCCGGAAGAAGAAAAAGCCTCCCGCACTGCTGATACCCAGCAGTTGCGAGTCCGGCATTCCCTGCCCTGTCCTGAAATATTCGAATTCTGTTTCCATAATCAATATTTGACAAAGATATGTCAATATTAAACATTTATCTTTATTCAATAACATACTATACTAAACAATAGATAACAAACAAAGAGGTTTTTTAATGAATTCCAAAGAAATAATTTATGCCAACCTGGAACACCGCAATCCGGTACGCCCTGGACTTACTTTTGACAATAACCGCCTTGACGATATGTGCTGGGGCGGCCCCGGCACCAGCAAAGGCTATACGCAGAAACGATGGGTTGATGGACAATATGAATATTACGATGACATGTGGGGCAATATCTGGGCGCGAATGACAGACGGCTGCGCAGCCGGAGAGATATTTAAGCCGGCCATCGAAGACTGGACGCAATTGAAAGACTATCAAATACCGCAATACGATTTTGATGAGATGGTCAAATCTATGCGTCAGGGATTCGCTGAGGAAGATGACAAATTCAGAATGGCCTGGATGCCCGGATGGGTGTTCGCCTCCTCCCGCTACCTGCGGAAAATGGAAATATATTTAATGGACTTGCTGCTCTATCCGGAGGAACTCAAGCAACTGCATGAAAAAGTGGCAGGCCTCTTTGAACAGGTGATCCGGGCAACAGGCGAGGCCAAAGCCGAAGGCATTATGTTCTGCGAAGACATGGGTACTCAGAACGGCCTGCTGTTCTCGCCCGCATTATGGCAGGAATATTTCGGGGATTTATATTGCAAACTTTTCGGACTGGCCCATGAATGCGGCCTGAAAGTATTCATGCACTCTTGCGGGCAGAACCGTCAGATACTGGAACCGCTATTGCAAGCCGGAGTTGACTGCTTCCAGTTCGACCAGCCGACAGTTTACGATATGGCCGATCTGGCGCAACTGCTGAAAAAATACAAAGCCGCGTTGTGGTCACCCATCGACATCCAGAAAATAATGCCAACCGGCGACCGCCAAATCATAGAAAAAGGCGTTGACGATATGTTCAAACACTTCGAAGGCGGCCTCATCTTCAAGAATTACCCGGATCTGAAAGGTATCGGCGTCAAGGAGGAATGGGACAACTGGGCATACCAGGCCATCCTCAAGCATATCAAACCCAATGTTCTGGATTGACAAGCGCAATATTATCTGTGAACTGCTACGGTTTAACTGCGCTTTTACCGGAATCTGAAGACAGTCTGGCTTTGTTTGAATTGTAGTCATGCATAAATTTATAGGCATCCGCAAATTCCATGGCTTCGGCCATGGAAAAGCAGACTATTTCACAAACAGGCGCACCATTATTCCAGATTACCACATCACAGGAACGCGACCGCCGGTGGCGGAATATTTCAATGTTGTAGCGCGTGACAAAATTAATAGTCACTTTGGAGTTCAACGTGCCCAGGGTGGCCAGGGGACGATGACATTCATTGAAACTGATACATTCATCATTGACTGTCAACTGCGTAACTACTGAGCCGCGGGTGAATTGTTCGGACATTATTCTTAGAATCGTGGCTTCAGCCTGTTCTTTGCTGATAACATTCTTCGCATTGCCGGAATAGTCAATCTCATGAAAGCGGCAGCCGGATACAAAAAGAACGGACAGAATACACAAGACAGAGATC
>CAIMFA010000233.1 GCA_903840185.1 uncultured Lentisphaeria bacterium
AACGTTCCCTTCCGGGGAATGCGTTCGATATAGTTCTGCTTTTCAACCATGTCGAGCGCCTCAATAACCGTACTGTGACTGGTACCGAATCTTTTGGACAGTAAACGAATTCCAGGCATTCGCCTGCCCGGCTTAATGGCTCCACTTCGGATGCTTGCAATAAGCTTTTCGCTTACCTGCGTTGAAAGAGCTGTTTTGCTATTCTTGTCAATTATATCCGGCATATTTACCTTTATATTGAAATGTTAATCTGTACCGGTACAGATCATGCAATAGAGTATAACAGGAAAAAAAGATTTTGTCAATAGCCTACTCATAAATTCCAGCAAAAAAAATGCAAAATAAAGTTAAAAAGTTGACAAATGCCAGACAGCTATCCTGTCACCCATAACTCGCTGCAACAATTACCAGACGAGGCGCTTTCCCTTTGGCAATTGTAACGATGACAACGTGCTGGTATAAATCAACAAATCACATCTTTGACAATACCAGCTAGCCCAGTCTTATGGTTCGTGGCGGCGCGGAACATATACCTGACTTTGTGAAATATTTTTTTCAACCAATCTCTTTCATGTCGGCATTGGCTTTCTCCATAAACGCGACTACCTCCACCTCGCTTTCAACCGGCGTCGGTGCTACTCCGGTGCGAAAAAAATCTACAATTGCATCCAGCAGCCCCTGATAGATCGTATCCATCGCCACCGTCGTGGTGACCGTCTTTTTTTCACGCCAGACAGTAAAACCATATCCGTGAACGCCTCCGGCAGCCGCTCTCGCAATTCCAGTTCGCCCATCCGCCCATCGGCCGATGGCCGTCGGACCGTACTGGCCGGGAACACATCGAACATCCACACAGCCCGGCCCCAGCAATTCAAAAAGCGGCTCGACAGCATGGATCGCGTAATAAATCCATCCCGGCATTCTTGGATTTTGCATATAGGGAGACCAGGTCATCGCTCCCAGAATCGCCCCGGATTCGGCATCGGCTTTGACGGCTTTAATTTCCGGCGTATAGCGCAATGCCGAACCTGAAAACAATTGACAATTGTGCTTCCGGTACAGCTCAAGCAGCGCCTGCGCCTTAGCCGCCGTCACCTCAATCGGTTTATCAACATAAACCGGCTTGCCGCAGGCAACCAGTTGTCCGGCCATCTCCAGATGCTGACTGCCATCATCCTGCAGCACCAGAACGCCATCCACATCTTTTGTCAACTGCGCAATATCTCCCACAATTTCGACGCCATCATTGCGGGTGGATTCGATATTAAGAGCCAACTTGTTCTCATCAACCATCGCCGTTGGATAAGGCATTGCTTTAACCACTCTGGCATTGGTCATGACGGTATTGACTTGATGCGCAAAGCCCGGACCGTGTCCGTCTAAACCGAAAACCGCTAACTTAATTATCTTTTCCATCTGTTATTCCTCCCTGGCGGCGATGCGCCCTTGTTTTTCCAGGCATTGTGATAATTTTTCAACTACTTCGGGATCAATTGCCACAGGACTCTTTTTTATTTCATGATCCAATGCAGATTGGAAAATGGACATCAATACCTGGTAGCCCTGGAGTGAAAAACGCAATGAGTTGTCATGTTCGCGCTTGTCATCATCAAGCCAGTGCGCCATCGCCCGGGTAAATTCCCTTTGTCCCAGCTCGTCGCTTTTGAACCAGCCAATCGGGAAGCTTCTGGATTCAGACATGCCTTCGGTTTGATAACCCCAGTTGGAGTTTTGCCGCCACCAGGCCCGGCCTTTGCTTCCCCATATATCGAGTTCCAGATGCTGCCAGTAACCGCCGGTTTCACCAAAAACCCCTACCGCATCATCGGCATCTTCCAGATAAACGGTAATTTTCTTTTCCAAAGATAAACGCGCGAGAATATTGGCCGGGGCAGTGTGTCCATATTCGTGTCCATTCATCGCATAACCGGTGGCCCAGATTTTTTCAACTGCGGGATTGTCCAGCAGGAACAGCAATAAATCAATCGCGTGCGGCCCCATCGAAAGAATATTGCCTCTGGTTGTGCAGCGGAGAAAGTGGATTTCCCCCAGTTGATTTGAGCGCACCAGATCGCGCAATTCCCGGCAATGATCGAAGTAGCGGCGCTGCATGTTGATTGCAACTTTCAGGTTATATTTTTCAGCGGTTTCTTTAACTTTGACCGCCTGGGTGACGGTCAGCGCCAATGGTTTTTCCATCAAAACCCCTTTTACTCCGTATTTCCCGGCCATTTCCAGCGCTTGCTCCCTGAATGCCGGCGGGGTGACGACATGGAGAATATCCGGTTTTTCCGTTTTCAGCATCTCTTCAAAATCGGAGTAAAGACGGGGAATGGAGTATTTTTTACCATAATCCAATCTTCTGGATTCATCGGCGTCGCAAGCGGCGACCAGTTCGATTTCCGGCAGATTTTCTTTATAGGCATCCAGGTGGAATGCCGCCCGGGGACCACAACCAATAATAACAGCTTTGTAACTCATAAGAAACTCCTATTCAAATTTGATTTTCCCGAAACACTCGGGAAGGTGAAAGTTTAATTCATATACCGGCTGCCACGAAGCCCAATGGGGGTGGCTGCAATTATCCGCGCATTTATAAAAATTAGCCCGCCAGCTCGTGCCCGGTTCCGCCTTTGCCGCACCAGTAACGCGAGTAAGTAATTCAAAGGGGATAAAAAAGCCCAGACGCCAATGGATTTCTTCATCTATTTCCGGCTCAATTTTGCCTGAAAGAGTGTGAAAAATCTTTATCTCTTTGACTTCATCAACTGTCAGCTCGCGAAATTTGGACAGCGGACCGCCCGGTTCCCGTCTTGGGTCCAGGACATGGTGAATAAGCATTACCTCGGAACAGTTAAATTCGAAGCTGACATATCCAGCGCCGCCGGCAGGAGCGATGAAAAATTCCACGCAGCTATCGGTACATACACGGCCTTGAAATTGAGTCACGGCTGCTCTGACATAGCGGTCTTTCACTTGATACAAACCATAGATGCCATTTGTATCGTACTGAAGTTGACATTCCACTTCGGGGCGATGGCCGCTTGATTCAACTCGAAAGCTTTCCAGTCTCAGCCTCGGGATATTGTCCCAGATTGTACTCAAATCTATTTGACCTTGTACCCTGGTAACTTGATAACTGTCCATAATCCTTCCTTTAGAATATTATTTTATTGCCAGTGGCGCACGATTTCTCGGCGGTCATCACCGCCTCTACCGCAGCCAGAGATTCGGCCGGTGTAATGACGGTAATGGGCAAATCATTGCGCACGCAGTTGACAAAATAGGATAATTCGGTGTACAACGCCCCAAGCCTGCGACCGTAAACTTCGGGCCAGTACATGGTGTCGGGCTGGCTGAATCCAGTACTGTCGTTGATTTGCACTCCACTATTAGCCACATTGACGTAAATTGCCCCGCCTGTGCCGATAATTTCCATTCTGGCGTCCCCCACTCCATTTGATTTCCTTGGTGTCTTGGCGTCTTGGTGGTTAAATTTGACTCCTCGCGCCTACAACCCGCTCTCATTCAACACCACCCCATGCGCCTTGAGCGTGTTGATCTGCACCACCTTCG
>CAIMFA010000234.1 GCA_903840185.1 uncultured Lentisphaeria bacterium
GATGGCCAGCAGCCCGGCGGGAATCCCCAGCGGCATGCGCATCCGCGTGGCATAAGCGATAACAATCAGGAACATCGGCAGCAGCGCAATCGCCGGAGATGCGAAGATTTGAAAAGCGAACCCCATCGAAATAAATGTCAGCGCAATACCGGCCAGTGATGAAAGCAATGCCGCGCGCGGAGCTTTTCTGCGGAGCGGGTCAGCAAAGAATGCCAGCGCCAACTCCAGCAGGCCGCTGACCAGACAGGCGAAAACGCCAGCCTCCCATACTTTTACCGGATCTTTAGTAGCCTGCCACACCGGCGCCATGATGAAAAACAGGAAAGCAATCAGGCTTACGGTATTAATCCCGTAAGGCAGCGCCGTCACATCATCCCGGCCAGTCCGTTTCGCCAGCCGCCATGCCTGCCAGGAGTAAAAAAGATTTCCAACCACGACAGACACTGCCGCGCCAGGCAGGATCAATCCGGCCACCGTCGCCAGCGGAATCCCGCACACCAGCGGACACAGTGTCGCAATCAGCAGCAGTTGAAGCAGATTATCAATAAAAAGCCCGATAAACCCGTCCCAGTCCCCCTTGACAAAACATTTTGCTTTCATCTTTTGCGCATTATACCTTGATAGAATTTTTGATTTTAATATTTGCATAATATTGCCCGGCTGCGTAGAGAGTCAAGGCAGTAATAACTCAAAAAACAAAAATGAGCCATCCCATCCGCATTCCGATATCTCAAATTATTTCAATCATAAGTTGAATTCATTTCCATAATGAAATATACTATGTCGGATTGAGGAGAGCGCGTTCTATTTGTTTCAGGAAAGCGCTATGAATTACCCAAATATTGACGAAAAGGATACCTTGTAAATATGAAACACAGTATCTGGCGCGATTTCCGGGCAATTTGTTTTTGTCCCGTTGGTGGCGTATGCAGTGGAATGCTACACCTCGTCTGGCGCAATTTTCTGGTCATCTGTCTTTGCTCCGTTGGCGGGGGATTTAGCGCAATTATGGCGGGACCATCCGGCATCTTTCACGGAGCTGTTCTCGGGGCCTGCCTCGCCGCGGCATTTCCAGCGATTGATTATTTGAGCTCCAAAGGCAAATGCAGGTCTGTGTGGACTGCAGCCTTAGTCGGCATGCTTTTCGGATTGCTGGCCGGACTCATAATTAGTCAGTTTAAAATCAAAACTGGTCATGATGAACTGTTTCCAGTTATAAATCAACCATTACTACTGATATTTCTTGCCATGCTTTATGGTCTTTCCATCCATTTGAGTCTTGCCATTAATAATCGGTGGCGATGGCTTGCATATCTGGTCGCCATGCTGTTTTGCCACTATTGCAGATTCTTATCGGTATTTAGCTCTGAGCCGTATTCACTATATCAATTATATAAAGTGTTCAGGATTACGTTATTTTTATTTCTGCCATTTACCGTGTTATGGTATCTCCCGGTCTTGTGTTTACTGCCCAGAGCAAAGCAAAAGTCAGCTATAATTAATAATTCTATAAATCAACAAGGAGAAAAAGTATTATGAAAAAGTATTTAGCTTTAGTCGCCATAATTGCAGTAATATCCCTGTTCATCCTCTCCGGATGCGGGCCGCTGTGATGGAGATGATGAATTCCATGATGAAATACAGCATCTGGCGATATATCCTGCTCATCTGTCTTTGTGCGTCGGGCGGCGGACTCAGCGCAAGCATGGCCGGGACGGTCAGCATCTTTCGCGGGGCAGTACTCGGGGCCTGCCTCGCTGCGGCGTTTCCGGCGATTGATTATTTGAAATCCAAAGGTAAATGCCGGTCTTTATGGACTGTGGCTTTAACCGGTGCATGCTTCGGCTTGCTGGCCGGACTTATAATTTGCAGGACAAGAATTTTGATTAATTACGAAGACGCAATCATTCCAGGGCTGAACCAGCCGTTGCAGCTGGTACTTCTTGCCGCGCTTTATGGTTTTTTCGTCCATTTGAGCCTCGCTGTAAAGATGGATCCATACTGGAAACTGCCCTTGTATATGGGAGCAATGTTCTTCTGTCATTACTGCAAGTTTGTACTATGCAATCAACACTTTTTAGAATCACTGATTTTTGCTCTATTTGGTTTTCTGCCATTTGCCTTATTATGGGGCATTCCGGTCGCCCGTTTATTAATAGTTCCGGAACTGGACTCAATGGATAATATATCAAAACAACAAGGAGAAAAAGTATCATGAAAAAGTATTTAACCATCGTCGCGGTCATTGCAGTGATTCCCCTGTTCATCCTCTCCGGATGCGGACCGCTGTAAAGGTCAAGAGTTAATATGGAAGCTATTCTTATCGTAGCCTGCATATGCACCTTTGTTTTTCTGCTGGCAGGTCATTATACTAAAACGTCAAATGCGGATGAAAAACGTCCATGGCCAATCATAAAGCTGGCTCTGCTGTGCGCTTTAGGCTGCGGCCTGGGATCGGCACTCGGCGGGCCAGTGGCAATCTGCCGTGCCATATTGCTGGGAGTGGCGATGTTTTCCGTAATTCCAGTAATAGAAAAAGCCAACGGGGCATTCCAGAAATTCCGCATATTGCAGGCCGGACTGCTTGGAGAAGGCGCAGGCCTGGCGGCAGGCTGTCTGATGGCATTATTGAATCCGTCGTTAGCTGATTTAGGGATAAATCACTATGACACATCACCGCAGACGCTGATTATCTTTTCAGGGTTATACGGTCTGCTGGTTCATGCGGCATTCAAGGCAACCGAAAAACGCCACATTACAGTCAGGTTCCTGTCGGTACTACTTGCCATGTGCATGGCTTTTATTATCAGATTTCATCCGCTGGTATTTCAAACAACGCATCCTTTCATCATACTGAATGTTATTGCGGCTTCAGTGCCAAGCTGCATTTTTATCGCTCTCCTCTGGTGGATGCCGGCGGAAAAACTGAAAATATTATACCGCCCGGATCTTGCGGCTGAAGATAATAATCTTAATGGCAGAATATTGAATAAGATTGCATTCAATTCGATAATCGCCTGCCTGTTGTCGGGACTGCCGATGATGAATCTGGCAATGAATCACAACAATATGCAATTTGAAATAGAAAACTCCAGCGAAACTTTAAAAAAATCACTGAATGGAAAAATATTTACACGGGAATATGTTTACGACTGCGCTTCAAACAAAAATACAAACTATCCGGCTACGGTTTCAGATTTGATTAAATCCTGTCAAACCTTTGATTGCCAAAGCAATATCATTTGCACTTCCGGCGACACCTGTACAGATATTCTTTTTACAGACAGCGCAGGAAAAAAACTCAGAATCAATGCCAGTTTTGAATATGTAAGCATATCGCCTGACGGCATGATGATTGCCGGACGAACAAAAGAAGGCAGTATTGATATATATGAAATTAGTTCAGGGAAACGCTTAAAAGAGTTTCCCGGAAAATATGTGGAAAGTTTGTGCTGGTCGCTTAACGGTGGAAAAATATTCGCGGTTTCCACAGATAAAATACCTCAAATATGCCGGGTTGATATTGCTTCCGGTGCGGTTGAAAAATTATTTCCCGGAGATATGCCAAGACTGATTCAATGTGATGGCAAAATCGCTTACCGAGAAAAAAATACAATCAAAATCTTCCCGCCTGAATCCTGTATATCTATTAACGTCTGGGATAATGTTCCGAAAAAATTATACAGTTATAATATTTCTCCATGTGGTAAATACCTTATTTATTTAAAGCAGGCGGACTATCTTCTAAGCATTCCATGGTCATTCCTGGCTGTAAAAACAATCAGCAACAATTCTCACGGCGCAATTTTAGGGGAAGTGCGCTATCGCGGGTTCGACTCAAAAAAATCAATTATCTGGCAGAACAGTCAGCTTGAAACGGAGAATGCAGGTACGGCATTAAAACAGAAATGAGCAAATATTGGAATTGCTTACGATTGAATTTGCGCATGGGCAGACTGGCGCTTACCAACCGCTGGTTGGGGCAGAATGATTATGCAGCAAGCTATGACCGGCTTGCCATGAGCTATGACCGGGAATGGCTGACGCAGTTGCAGCCGGTTAGCGACCGGCTGCTGGAACATCTGCCGGAGTTGGAATGCAAACACATTTTCGATCTCGGCTGCGGCACC
>CAIMFA010000235.1 GCA_903840185.1 uncultured Lentisphaeria bacterium
GAAAATACCCCGGAACTGACCATCCTAACTCCGGCTGTTATCTCCGGAGAAACTATTGCTGAAATTATTATGAATATCTCTGAAAAGTTAAATCACAAATAAAAAAAATCAATATCAACGAGTGAAAAAGTTATTAAGAATTAACAGTTTTACGTCTATAAAACATTCCGCTCCAATATTGCCCTCCATAAAATCATTTTTTTGTTTCAGGAACAAATTCCAGATAGTCCAGTTCTGCAACAGTATGTGATTTTGTGTACTGGCTGTTGGCGCACACACTCAAGGCAAATTCTTTTGGAATAACACCGTACGTTTTTTTCAGGTCTTCCGCCACATTGCGTTCTTCGGTGTACCATTTATCAGTTGCGTCATTTTTGTTGCGGAGACAATACCATTTTACATTAACCAGTCCCGCGGCATAATTTACCTGTCCGGTTTCGCCGGCGGGAGTTTCCGCTTCATAACGGTAGGAAACGCTCTTTTTACGGACCCAGTCATTAAATCCGATATAAATTGCCACAGCCTGATCATCTTTATCCGGACGGCGCCCGTCTCCGCCGGGAGGAAGATTTTTCACCCGCCATCTCCAGCGCAGAATCGGAGTTTTATTCAAATCTACTTCTTTGGACGGATTGCATACAAGCCCTCCGCTGGCTTTGTCTGCTTCAACTACAAGCTTATTTGATTTAAGGTCATTGTCTTTAACCACATAAAACGACGTGGGAGCGACGCCCGGCTTGATTGCGTCCAATTTCCATTGTGCAGGCGCATACAGCTCGTTCTTTTTCTCCGTGTTGCTGAAATCTTCACGCCAGAAAGGAATATTTTCAGCCACGGACAAATATGAACAGGCGGAGAGAAAAATCGCACCTGAAAGTATTATTTTAAGTTTCCTCATGGCTGCATTACGCCTCTTTTGCAATATTCCCGGTATTTTTTCATTATGGCTTCAACATAATTCTTCGTACTTTTAATTTTTATCCGATCCATAATTTCCCCGTCAAGCGATTCAGGCTTCCAGCTTTGAACCCGCTTATCGCCGGCATTGTAATGACACAATGCCAGTTCAGTGCAGTATTTGAAATCGCGCCACTGCGTCATCGCTTTTGCCAGATACCAGGTGCCGATTTCAATGTTCAACTGCGGCGAATATAACATTCCGGCGGTCGGCGGCTCCACGCCCTGCTCCTTTGCCCAGTCCTGGACGGAAAATTTCGGCATTATCTGCATCAACCCGATTTCTCCGGCCCTGCCGCAGGCGGACGGATCAAACCGGCTTTCGCGATATATCACCGCCTTGACCAGGCGGCTGTCAATGCCGTATTTTCTGGCCGCCTGAACTATTAAATGGTCATACCTGGTGTCATCCAGAAACAAATCTCTGATAAAATCGCGATAATACAGCGCCAACGCCGCTCCCGCGACTGCAAGCATAAAAAAGCAAAGCCGGACAAGTCTTGTTTTTATGCCTTTTCTCAAAGCATCTCCTGTTGAAGATTCATTGCTGACAAAACGGCTTTATCTCTATATTAGAATCATTTTTCCTGACGGCGACGATTTCGCTTCATTAGCATTCAACTTTACCCGAAGCTGGCAGAATCAATCGTCGTCACCCTCACCGGGAATATCGCCGCTCTTTTTATCTTTCGAAGCGCTGCCAGTGCTGAGGCCTTGATTATCGTCACTGTCATCGTCCTCATCAGAGCTCCTGTAATTATCATCATCGTCACTATCGTCATCTTTATCAGATTCTTTCACCCCGATCATGGCTGCTCTTGCCTTGCCGGACATATTATGACTTCTCTTAATACTTTTGAAAAAATTGGAGTTTACGCCAAGAGTTAATGCCAGAACCAGAATCAAAATGTAATTCTTCATTTTCATTCCTCCTGTAAGTTATTTAGCAATATCCGTTTTACTGACGGTAACAGCAGGCTTTGCCGCCGGAACCGTTTTGTTTAAAGGAACTGGTTTGCTTGCCGGAACTGCGTCAAATTCGCCGTCGCCTGCCGCCTGGCTGTCCGGACTGTGCGAAATAAGATAATCTTTGACCTGCTTGTGCAGTTTTTCAGGCAGCTGCAAATTGGCTTTTACTTTACTGCCGTCAGCCTGTACTTTCAACGCATTGCCGACATCAGCCGCCAGCGCCGGATTATCTTTAAATGCTGACGACAAACCGAGCATGACCATCCCCTGCGCCTGCATTGCCATCATCGCCGCGGAATTCTGATTTTTGCAGTCTATGACGGCATCCAGAGCAATATCTTTCTGCTCTGAACCGTTGAAATTCAGCGCCATTCCCATCGATTTGAACGGCTGAGCAGCTGACGCCTGTTCCGGCATTCCATTGCCGGCAGCGTCCGAAGCCCTGGCGGCCGGCATTGACGGATGATAAATAATCCATGCAAGCGCCTGCTGGTTGATTCCGGAATTATCTATAAATTGTTTGCAATTGCCTTTCTTTATTTCATCCATTACCCGGCCGGCTTCCTGAAAATCAGTAACCAGCGCAACATCCGGGTTCAAATAAAAAACTCCGATCTTCTTCATATCCCGCTGGCCTAGCATTCCTGAGTCAACTAATGTTTCGCCTACTTTCACAGGTTTATTTTCCAGGCAGTAAACAGTCTGTCCGTTGACTTTTTCAACGGTATATTCAACATTGTAGCCGCTTTTAAATTTGGTTTTTAATAACTCCACAAATTTGGCTTCAGGAATCGTCGCGTCCATGACAATACCCCAGTACGCACGGTCCTGACGGCCGAAAACAACTGCCTGCGGCGGCATATCCTTCACGGAAAGACCATTCTTTTCCAGTTCTTTTTCGAAAGAAGTATATTTTCCGGCAAACTCCTTGTCGTTCTGGCGCATCTCTTTCACCAGCGGCAGATTCAGCGAATCAGTCACCCGCAGTCCTAAAATCAGGTCGGCATTATCAGGAACGAAATCCAGCAGGCTTGCCGCCGGAACATTTACCAGCAGGCAGCAGCACACAATTAAAAACAATCCGCTTTTTCTCATCATTTGTCCCCTTTCCGCCTCACTGATTCGAGCACGGGTGATTTTTAGTTTATCGGGTTGACAGTAATTTGATATTTTACCGGTTTCAAAGAACTCTTGACTTTGGCATCCAGTTCAGCCTGACGGGCCATCAATTTCGCACGGAGATATTCTATCGCTTCTTTAGTTTTCGGGTCCTTGTCACCGTCCGAATACGCTGTCAGCACCTTGATATTGGTAATAAAGCTTTTGATCATAAAAGTTTCCAGGTTCTGTTTAGTTCCGAGTTCGTTCAGCAACTGATTAAATTGAGCGGAAAACGGATTGTCGAGAAATTCCGCCGCCAGATTGACGCCCTTTTCCAGTTCGTCTTTACTGAAAACCTTTTTCTGGCTGCCCCAGCTTACTTCAGCCTTTGCAGACGGCAGATTACTGACTTTCAGTTCAAAGCGGTTCAAATCCTGCTGAAACGGCACAAACGGCAGAATACTGACCGTGCCGTTAGCATCGTCAGGCTTGCCGGTGAAGCAGAAAGGATAGCGGGAGCTTTCGATTTCAACCATACCGGGTTTCTGAGTTATAATTTTATGTCCGTCTGAAACAGCGGTCTGACCTTTAAAATCCATATTGATGGCAGCGATCTGCCCGTCAAATCCCATTGCTTTCAGGAAAGCGTAAGCCATCAGCAACTGTCCGTCCGCAGCCGGATGAACACCGTCAGGCCCGGCAACATGGAAACTGTTGCCCAGTTTGGCCTTAGCCGCAGCCATGGCAGTCATCATCACCGCATGAACGTCGGCAAATCCGACATTGGCGTTTTTCGCTATTTCCTCGTCTATCCTGGCAAGTTTTTCCAGGTTTTCGTTATAAACCGCTGCATTGGGAACGCGCTTATAAGTTTCTGAATCAACTACACCGGGGGAACCGACGATCACCTTAACGCCTTTGGATTTAAAGAAATCCACGATTTTTTTCATATTGTCGCGATAAACAATACCAATAATTTTTTCGTCATAAACGCGGTAGCCGCCGTCATTCATGCCGTAACAGGTGGTAAGTACCGTCGGACGCCAGCTCCAGGTGTCGTTTTCCATACGTCCGGCAAACCCGGGGGCGCGCTCGCCGCCCCAGCCGTACTGAAATACTTTTACGTCTTTCAGTCCGGTACAGACCAGCAGATAGGCTTCAATATAGCGGGAATAAATCTTCTGTTCGGTAATAGAATCTCCGGCAATGGCCACCCGGTCACCATCTTTGACCACCGGATCCGCAGCGAAAGCCATACCTATGGCAACCAGCGACACCCAAAGACTCAACATAATACGCGATGACGATTTTATCCCGCTCATATCAAAATTCTCCATGTTTCAAATTGCTTATGTTATAATATAATATACACGCTTTTCCTGATTTATTAAAGTTCTTTCGCAGTTTCCGGCTTTTTCTCCGGCAGCGAAACTTTCAAATGCAGTTCGCGGAGCTGTTTGGGCGTAACTTCCGCCGGGGCGTTCATCATTAAGTCCTGCGCCTGCTGGTTGAACGGGAACGCGATTACTTCGCGGATATTGGGTTCGTCCGCCAGCAGCATGACGATGCGGTCAACTCCGGGAGCAATACCGCCGTGCGGAGGAGCGCCAAGTTTGAACGCGTTGATCATTCCGCCGAACCGGCTGTCCACAACCTCCGGCTCGTAACCGGCGATTTCAAAAGCTTTATACATGACATCAGGACGGTGGTTGCGGATAGCTCCGCTGGACAGTTCAATACCGTTACAGACAATGTCATACTGGTAAGCCAGGATTTCCAGCGGCGGCATATTCATCAATGCGTTCATTCCGCCCTGCGGCATTGAGAACGGATTATGGCTGAATGCCACGCTGTTGGTTTCTTCATCCAGTTCGTACATCGGGAAGTCAACGATCCAGCAGAATTTAAAAACGTTGGGATCAATCAAACCAAGCTGTTTGCCGATCTCGGTACGGACCAGTCCGCCGACGTTCATCACCAGACGTTCCTTGTCCGCCAGGAAGAACATGGCGTCGCCGTCCTTGATATCACCAAGCTGTTTCAGCTTGTCAATCTCTTCGCGGCTCATGAATTTCACGATCGGGCTTTTCTCTTCGCCGCCGGTCCAGATAATATAAGCCATGCCTTTAGCACCGGCCTCCTGGGCGAATTTGATCAGATCGTCATAGAATTTTCTCGGCTTTCCGGCAACGTCTGAAACTTTAATCGCCCTGACGACGCCGCCATTGGCGACAGCTCCGGCAAACGCCTGAAAACCGCTGTTGACGAATACTTCGGAAACATCAATCATTTCCAGCGGATTGCGCAGGTCCGGCTTGTCGGTTCCGAAACGCCGCAGTGATTCAGCGTACGGCAGCCGGATGAACGGCGCCTGGTCAATCGTCTTGGTGCTGAATTTGTTGAAAATGGTCATAAACAGGTCTTCAATGACCACAAAAATCTCATCCTGAGTCACAAAGCTCATCTCCATATCAAGCTGGTAGAATTCGCCCGGCGAACGGTCGGCGCGGGCGTCTTCATCGCGGAAACACGGTGCGATCTGGAAATAGCGGTCAAAACCGGAAACCATCAGCAACTGCTTAAACTGCTGCGGGGCCTGCGGCAGAGCATAAAATTTTCCGGGATGCAGGCGGCTGGGAACCAGATAGTCGCGGGCTCCTTCCGGCGAACTGGCGGTAAGAATCGGCGTCTGGTATTCATTGAATCCCAGCGAAGTCATCTTCCGGCGCATTTCAGAAATCACCTGTGAACGCAGAATTATATTTTTGTGCAGCTTTTCGCGACGGAGGTCAAGGAAACGATACTTCAGGCGCATGGCTTCCGGAGTCTGCTCATCCTTGGCAATCTGGAACGGCAGGACTTCACATTCGCCCAGTATTTCCATAGCCTCGGCGACAACTTCGATCTCGCCGGTAGCCAGCTTGGGATTGACGGTTTCCGGAACACGCTCCACCACCGCGCCTTCAAACGACACGACGGTTTCGACGCGCCAGCGTTCCAGTGACTGGTAAAACGCCTGCTGCGGGTCAATCACGACCTGGGTAAGACCGTAATGATCGCGCAGGTCAATAAAAATCACGCCGCCGTGATCGCGGACGCTGTGAATCCAGCCTGCCAGTTTAACTTTAGTTCCGACGTCTCCCTTGCGGAGCTCTGAACAATTATGTGTTCTGTACTTGTTCATGTTCTTTCTTTTCCGGTTTTATTTTTATATAAAAAGTTTATTGTCAATTCAGCCGTAAACACTTAAAGTAGCACAAAATTTATTATTTTCGCATCAATTTATGTTTTTTTTCAATTCTGCAATACAAATGGAGATTTATACATGGTTAAAAGAACTGAAAATTGCCTGCTGACTTCTTTGTTCCGACCTGTTTTTATAGAGTAAAGCAGCCGTGCGGTTGCAGGAACCGCACGGCTGCTGATCAAGTACTGACGTTACTCGGTAATGATGTTTTTGTAGCTTTTGCCGGGAGGAATCATCGGCAGCACATGTTCTTCATAACCGGTATGGATATCCAGCAGGAACGGCCCTTTGGTTTCCAGCATTTCCTTCAACGCCGGAACCAGGTCTTTTTCCTCATATACTTCTCTGCCGGGAATCATGTAACCTTTGGCAATCGTGACAAAGTCCGGATACGGACGCTGAACATAGTTGCTCTTCAGTTCGGTGTTGCCGCGGCAGCTCCCGTAGAAACGGTCTTCCCACTGCGCAACCATGCCGAGATGCTGATTGTTGAGGATAATCATTTTTACATCAATATCCTCATTATGAATGGTTCCCAGCTCTTGAATATTCATCTGAAAACTGCCGTCGCCGTCAATGTTGATGACCAGTTTGTCCGGGCAGGCGATCTTGGCGCCCATTGCCGCAGGCAGTCCGAAGCCCATGCTGCCGAGTCCGCCGGAGGTCAGGTGATGGCGCGGATGTTTATGCACATAATATTGCGCCGCCCACATCTGGTGCTGTCCGACACCGGGAACGATAATGGCTTCGCCGTCAGTCAGTTCGCATAATTTTTCAATTACGGCCTGCGGCTGAATCTTGTCTTTCTTTTTCTTGAAAGTCAGCGGATACTGCTCTTTCCATTCTTTAATCTGCTGATGCCATTCGGCGTAATCCTGAAAGATTGGTTCTTTGTTCAGCATTTCCAGCACGTCTTTGATATTGGCGACGATGCCGATATCGGCCGGTTTGTTCTTGTTTATTTCCGACAAGTCAATATCAACATGGACGATCACGGCATTCTCGGCAAAAGTCTTCGGGTTGCCGGTAACGCGGTCGTCAAAACGGACACCGAAAGCCAGCAGCAGGTCGCACTCGTTCGCCGCGTAATTGGCATAAACCGTGCCGTGCATGCCCAGCCAGCGCAGACACAGCGGATGATTGCCGGGAATGGCGCCGACTCCCATCAGGGTGGTCGTGACGGGAATATTATAGGATTCCGCGAATTTTATCAGTTCAGCGGAAGCACCAGCGGAAATAATGCCGCCGCCGATGTACAGACACGGGCGTTTGGACTTCCTGATGGCTTCCCGGATACGCTCGATGTCTTCAGGTTTCGGGGAGCCAACCATGTTGTAATAAGGCAGCTGCATCGGGGCGTCATAGTCGGGAACGCACAACTGCTGCTGTACATTTTTCGGAACATCAACCATTACCGGTCCCGGACGGCCGCTGTTGGCAATATAAAAAGCTTCTTTCATGATCCGGGGCAGATCTCTGGCGTCCAGCACCAGATAACTGTGCTTGACAATCGGACGGGTGATACCGATGATATCGGTTTCCTGGAATGCATTCTTGCCGATCAAGGCCGCCAGAACCTGTCCGGTGATGAAAACCACCGGAACGGAATCCATATAGGCGTCCGCGATGCCGGTAATCAGATTGGTTGCGCCCGGCCCGCTGGTGGCCATGCAGACGCCGGTGATACCGCTTGCCCTCGCAAAACCGTCGGCGGCGAATGCCCCGCCCTGTTCATGCCGCGGCAGAATCACCCGGATATTGGATTTCTGAAGCGCCTGGTGCAGTTCAAGCGACTGCCCGCCGGGATACGCGAAAATGGTTTCAACCCCCTGCCGCTCCAGACATTTTACAACAATTTCACAACCCTTCAACATCTTGCCTTGTTCAATTTCTTTAGTCATTACCTCTCCATCCCGTTTTGATACAATTTACCCCTTTGAACATTTTTCGCGGGGAAATCTACTGTTAACACCTTGCAGAAAAAAATCAGAAAATATCGGAATCCCGGCTTCAAAGCGCCGGGCGACGCACAGCAACTAAAATTTTCTGAACTTTTGTATTCATTATCAGCGGTCTATTTAATATTTTAAGACTCATAAACAAAAGCCGTAATGACTTTTGCCGACATTATAAATTTTACTATAGACCGGATTTAAGAAAAATACAATCTGATTTCCAAGGGATTTTCCAGGAAACCAGCGCCTGCAAAGAGAAAAACGAGAACTGGGACGGGGCTGGACGGACAAAACGGACAGAGCGGACAGGATTTTCTATTCACCAGCCACTACTTCATGGCTTCGAAGATCAGATTTTTCTTCCAGTTGCTTTTGGGCTTGTAGATCAGGAACAGATTGCCGTGGGAATCGAATTCCAGAATGCCGGCCGGTATCGCCATCAGCGTGATGATGTCGCCACGGGTGGCCGGCGGGACAGCTTGAGGCTGACAGGTGCCGGCCGGTTCAAATTTCGGAACATCATAAAATGCGAGTGTGCTTTTTACCGCCAGCTCCGCCAGCAGACGTTTGTTTTTCTTGTCATAAACCAGAATATTGCCGGCATTTTTAGCCAATGTGCGGACTTTGCCCGTGCCGGCCCAGATGATATCCTTGCCTTCGGC
>CAIMFA010000236.1 GCA_903840185.1 uncultured Lentisphaeria bacterium
ACTTTCAGCGATAAACTGGAAAGCGCATTGACCATACCGCAACTCAAGCAGCAGAGAATGCAGCCGGACGGAAAGAGTACTGATATCAATCTTGCCTGCGCCTCTGTGCTTGATTACAGCAAAGCCGTCGGCACTGATCTCCAGGGAATTCTCATTTGTTCTGACGGCCGGCAGGTCGTACCTGATTCCGGTCAGGGTTTCATCAGTGATGCCAGAGCCGGAAATATTCCAATTTTTGCATACCCGGTTGGCGGTAAGATTATGATAAACGAGTTCCAGCTTGAAGTTCCACGCTATCATTTCTTGACATTTGCCGGACAGAATTTGCAGATCCCGGTCAAAATTAAAAACCGGAATATGGGTAATCGAATCGTGGCGCTGGTATTGCGGGATGCAGAAGGCAGGACGGTACAAACACTGAAAGTCGCAACTTCTGATAATTCAGAAGCTGCCGCTGATTTCAAGTTTACTCCCGCGCATAACGGACTGACCTCTTACACTATCGGTATTCTTAGCGGGAATGATTCAAAGCTTTTAATTCAGACTCAGGTTGGAGTGACCGTAATCCGGGATAAATTACGGATACTGATGCTGGAAGGACGCCCCAGCTGGGACAGCAAGTTCCTCGCACAGGCATTGCGCCTTTCTTCAAATATTATTTTAACGACAATTCATCGTGTCAGTTCTGATAACTTTTTTACCGTTAAGACCGGCGATACTGAAAAAGGAATAGCGGCCGATGCCATAATTCCAGACAATCCCCGGCAGTTGTCTGAATATAATTTAATTATTATCGGAAAAGGGGCGGAATATTTTTTCACGCCTGCCAAAGTTGCGGTATTGCAACAGTATCTAACTGAATACGGCGGTGTGCTGCTGCTGGCACGAGGTAAACCTTATGCCGGGAAACTGCCTGCTTTCGAGGAACTTGAGCCGGTCGTCTGGGGTTCTGTTATTTCGGATAAATTCCGCTGGGTTCCGCTTCTGGATGCAGATTCTTCCGAGCAGTTCGGCTCATACCTGCCGCCGCCCGGAGCAAAAATATGGCAGCAGTTGCCGCCGCTTTCCACTGCCAACTATTGCATTACGCTCAAGAATTTTGCGCAAGTGCTGGTTCAGGGTGAAGCGGTCAGCGGCCAGCATCCGTTCCCGGCGCTTGTTGTGAGGCGGACTGGCAATGGTGTCGTTGCTGTTGTAAATAGTGACGGGCTTTGGCAATGGAGTTTTACTCCGGCAATTCCGGAAAGTGAAAAATTCTATCGTGAATTCTGGATGCAACTGACATTATGGCTGGCGAAATATGGTGATTTCCTGCCAGGACAGGATTTTGCCATGAAACTTGACCAGACTGCAATAAATTGCAATGAACCGGTTGCTGCCAGAATCTTCAGCCGTATTCATGTTCCCGCAGAAACCGGTGTCAGTCTGAAGGTGTTTTCCGGTGGAAGGCAGATACAGGAGATTCCAACTTCAAAAATCAATGACGGTAATGAAATATGGAAAGCTGTACTCAATTTTTCCGAACCC
>CAIMFA010000237.1 GCA_903840185.1 uncultured Lentisphaeria bacterium
AGATCAGCACCGCTGACCAGTATTCCGGGACCGGATCATTCTACACCAACGGCGACGGCGGAATTACCGTTGCTGGATCGGCGGATTTTGCATTCGGAACCGGTCCGTTTACAGTTGAATGGTATGAAAAATCCACCGGAGAATACCAGAGTTCTGTCGTTATGCAAGTAGGATCATGGGCAATATGGGCGCTGCAATATCAGTCCGGTACTACATACATTCAGACCAGCGCCACCAACAGCATTGAAGAAGATGCTCCGTCAACCTGGACACTGTGCCGCATGGTTCGAGACGGTTCGGGTAATTGTAAATTCTGGAAGGGCGGAACGCTGAAATTTGAGTGGACAAATACATATAATTTCAGCGAAAACAATGTTGTCTATATTGGTTATTCGCCATCTGTCGCTGCATATACCGGATATATCCAGAATGTTAAAATTTACAAAGGTCTAGCTAAGACCAACGGCAATTAAGGATTTAACCATGCAAACCCTAAATAAACCAGTTTTAGTGATTATCCAGGGCGGCGGCTGCCGTCAGATCGAAGCCGCCTGCGGCATGCTTAAGGCGCTCGATGAACAAAAAGTCGTAATTGATCAATACCGCGGAGCCAGTGCCGGCGCGATCGTCGCCGCCTTGCATGCCAGCGGCATCCCAGGAGGCTGCATGGAAGGCATTATTCGCATGACTCCAACTGATTATCTGTTCAGCAGATCAGCGTGGAATACAATCAAGCTTTTTACGCCTTTTGTTAAATGTAATCATATATATGAAACAGATGGCCTTTATGCCTTCCTGGTCCTCCACATGAACGCAATTATGTGCCTGAGTAAAGTTATGGTCAGTGCAACCCGCTATCCGGAATACGAGTCTGTGATACTTCCGGGAACCGCTGAAACCGTGCTGGCCAGCGCTGCGATTCCGGAAGTATTTCCCCCCATCGAAGTGGATGGACAATTATATGTTGATGGAGGCGTCTTAAATAACGTCCCTACAATCCATATCACGAATATTTCCGAATATGAGCATATCTATATTCTGCTCTGCCCTGAAGATAGCTCCGAAAAATCCATTCCCTGGACAAAAATTGGTAGATGTATTCAGGCCGTAGATGAAACGATGGACCGCGAAGCTGAAGAAATCAAAGACACATGGCAGAGCCTGGACAATGTAACGATTCTTCATCCGCCGCCATTCCCAAGCAGTCTGCTAGACTGGTCGGAAGATTTCGGCCTGATCGCGCACGCGTATCAGTATGCTAAAGAGGAATTAACCAATAACATCGGGGCATTATAACCCCAAAAAGGAGACTTTCATGAACTGGAATCCGGATGATTTGAATAAGGTATTAGCGCCCGCAGGTAAATGGAGTATTGCGCTGTTGCTGGTTGGAACCGCGTGTTATTTATCCAGTATAGGCAAAGATGTTCCTACCTGGCTTGTCGGGATATTAATGGCTATTATGGGCTATTATTTCAGTTCCCAAGTTCAAAGCAAACAATAAACAACCCTAAACAAAGGAGATCCAAGAATGAGAAGAACGATCCAAATCGCCGGACTGCTGCTGATCGCAGTAGTGTTACTCGTGGGATGCAATGTAACTGATAATCTCAAAAGCAAGTCCTGGAACGTGGGGGTCAGTGGCATCGGTGGTAAAATAACCACTGCTGTTGACCCGTCGACCGGAACCCCGCTGCCTTCGGTGGAAGTGATGGAAACCGGAGGTGACGTCATGTCTCATAAACCGGGCGATGGCACACAGATCACTATTACCAAACAAAAATCTCTGTGGAGCGCCGAAACCGCAAATAAGACTGTCCGGATCAATGCCAAAGGTGGGATGAAGGCCTTCTCATATAAGGAAGGGGCAGACGGCTCGACTGAGATGAATTGTGAGGAACACGATACCAACGTGACTACTGATGATGTGACATCAACCACTGTTGGCAGCGCGACCGAAAACGCGGCGGCATTTAAAAAGCAGCTTGCCGCGATCGTGGCTAAGAATAAGCCAGATGTCAATGCTAAAACTCGTGCGGCCCTTGAAAAACTACGTGCCGTCGATGCAGCCGATCCCAAGCTTCAGGCCCGTGCCGCTGAACTGGCTGCCATGCCTGACGCTCAGTTATCCGCGCTGAAGCCTGGCGCTGATGCAATAGACAATAGAATGCTTGGCGATGAGCTTCTATGGCGCGTTATTAACGCCAATCAAACACCCGCAGCCACATCAACCGCAACCACTAAATAGTTTGTTATCCAGGCGGCCATCCGGACAAAAATCCGGGTGGCCTACTGGCAAACAAAAAACAGAGTTTTAAAAGGTTTTTTTGAAACGGTTTACACATGAGTTTTTCAACGAAAATTAGAAAAGGTTTGCACAAGGTAAAAAATGGAATAGATAAAAAAGCGCTGTAGTTTTTCGACATAAATTAGAAACAGTTTACACAAGCGAAAAAAGCCAGCGCACTCTTTTTGTCGAGACTTGTGCAAACCGTTTGTAAAATGATGTGCAAACCGATTCTCACACTACAATAATCACATACCATGTTGAATTTACACCTGTAGATCTGTACGGGATATAATAACCATTGTAACTGTCCATGTAGAACTGGTTGTAAACCCCCATTTGCTTGAGGTTATTAGTACACACCATACCGCGTGCTTTGGTACGGGCTTTGCTTAGAGCCGGCAGCAGCATTCCTGCAAGAATAGCTATAAT
>CAIMFA010000238.1 GCA_903840185.1 uncultured Lentisphaeria bacterium
GCCGCCGGCAGCAGCGCCGCTCCGGTCACGGCCATGGCAACGAGCAGGAAAGTACAGTTTTTTCCAATCATTCTGAAGTCCCTTTATTATATGTGAGTTTTATTGCTCAAGTTTTACCAGTTTCAGTTGCAAACTGTCAATTACCAGCGAAGACGCGTCAAATCCGGGCATTTCGTCAGCCACGAAGTATATGAATTCGCCTTTTTTCACGCTGATTCCAGACAAATTGACGTCGCCGCCATTGCCAACATCATATACCTGTTTGAACAGGCTTTCCCTGCCTTTAGCAATGTCCAGAGTGATGCCGTCCTGTCCTTTGACCGGGGCGACTTTAGCCTGGATATCGACGACACCGTCAACCGGGCTCTTCCAGCCGAGAATGATCATGGCCTGAACACGCGGTCTCAAAATCAGCTGCCAGTGGCCATCGGCAGCTTTAGCACGGCTTATCCAGCCGTGAATGTACTGATATTTAGGGTCTTTGTACGGAGAAAGGTGCACCATCTCGCCGCCGGTATAAGGAATCTTCTGTCCATTATGCGGACACGGCAGGTAATCGCCGTCGTGCGGAGTCTGACCGCGTTCACCGTGTTTATACAGATAGTACCACACCGGGCTGCCATTGCTGTCGGAATCCGGATTGAAGCTGACACCGCGCTGATGAATTGCATTCATGTCCCAGACCTGGCCAACCTGATATTTTACTTCCGGTTGCAGCGGGTTACGCCGGTTACGGTATTTCTGCAGATTAGTTACGCCGTCATTGGCCGGGGTATCGTCCGGTTTGGCCGCAGTGGCTGTACGGAAATCGGGAAATTTGCCGAACCAGTACATTTCAAACCAGTTCGGGAGCCCGTCATGGTCGATATCACCGTTTTCACTGTAATAAAATGGCGGAGTAGACCCGAAATCGGTTTGCCATTGAGCATCAAAATCACTGGAATAGCAAACCATCGAATTATCTTCGCGGAACGGGCTGTCAGTGATTAATTCCGGAGCAGTGACGGACAATATCTGGCTACCATCCCGGGAAAGGGTTGCAGTAACTTCGCCAGCCTGCAGCGGCAGCTGCTTGAAGAACAGTCCGGCCGGGGCCTGATATTTTACTTTATTACCAGGCACAGAGACTTCCGCCGGAGCTTTCAGCAGAGTAACCACTTCCAGCACTCCTGGAGAACTGCGCCGCATCTGGAATGGATAGCTGGTTGCTCCATTGACATATCGCCGGAAAATCAAATGTATCTTGTCTTCCTGCGGTACCGGAGCCCTCCCCTGCTTCCACCAGTCAACAAAATAGCGGTTCATTTCAAGAACAGCGTAGCCGGTGCTGTAACCGGGAGCCAGAATGGTATCTTCGCCGTAGTCGTTCCAGGTGACGAACTGCAGCATCGTAGCGCCGCTCTGCCGGGCTTTTTCCCAGTTGCCGCGGAGAATATCCAGTCCGTTTCCAACGAGCAAATCGCCAGCTTTATTATTGTACTGGAACCACATCGGCTGACTCCATTCCACTCCGCCGGCCTTGACTGCCGCGGCCACCTCTCCGGATTTGCCTGCCCAGTCATTACCCAGAAAACCGCCGACCGCGCCAAAGTTTTTTCCGGCCCATTCGGCAACTTTTATGATTGCTTCAGGATTCTGCCGCGGCGCATTGTGAAAGAACGCGTCGATACAGAAGTGGAAGAACAGCGGCTGTCCAGCCAGTTTTTCAACTTCGCGGTAGGCTTGAGCAATGCGATCCCATTTTTCCGGACCTTCCGGCAGATTTTTGATACTTTCCGGATGGTATATACCCCGGGAATGGTAACCGACAATCAGCGGCTTGCCGTCACGCCGGGCGAGATTGGGACTGCTGCCGTGACGGTCCAGAACGTATTTAACGGCATCAGCATAGGCTTGAATATTATTACCCGGCTCTTTGTCGTTTTTCGGCAGACAACTGGCATCCAGGCAGATCGTGATTTTAAACGGCACTTTCATCCGCTCCGCGGCGGCGAAAAGCTGGTCAAGGACACGCTGCGCCCCCTGCCCGCCCGCCCAGGCGTCAATGGCAAAACCGTCGATGCCGCCGCGCATGGCGCGCTTGATTTCCAGCTCCGCGCTCTGCTCAGGCGTCATGGTCCGGTCAGGCGGAGTCAGCGGCCAGTTGACAATGCGGCCGCCAAGCGCGTCAAGATAATTTTTGCTGTCGTGTTTGAGCGATTTCGCCATCTCCAGCCGGTGGCTTTCCACCGCGCCGTAACCGGCCGGAAAACAACCCATATAGTGGGCGTAAATAGTCTTTTCCGGCTCAGCATGTAACAGCATTCCGGTCGCCAGCAGAGACAAAGTTAGCAGTCGTTTCATTGCTTTTCCTTTTAGTTAAATGGAAGAATTATCTTTTAATATTTTAAAGCCAGGCGCCTTGCGCTTTCAATCTTTCCCTGATCTCCACCCCGTCAAGGGTTGACTGGCCAACCCCATTTTTTGCCGCAAGAGCCGCGGCGAGTCCGGCCGCCTGCCCAATGCTGCATACAGGAGGCATCACCCTCATACTGGAATGCACCGCGTGGTCAACAGAAATGCAGCGGCTGCCGATTGTAAGGTTTGAAACATCCTTTGCGACTATGCAGCCGTAAGGAATTTCATAGTATTCGACGTGCGGGATGTGAACCATCTCCGTCCCTGCCCCGTTCGTGCTGTGGATATCAATGGGGTAATTGCAGCGGGCGATGGCATCCTTGAACTTACTGCGTTTTATAAAATCTTCACGGGTAAGACAGGCGAGACCGTTTATGCGGCGCGTCTCGCGGACTCCAATATGCTGTGCAATAGAATGTATTTGCGCATTCCCGAAGCCCGGAACACTGCTCCTGAACCATTCCAGATATTGCCTGAACTGGCGGCGCCCCTCTATTTCCGCTTCGGACAGCGCAATGCCATCGATACCGCTTCTGCCGATTATCCGCGTGGTGTTGAAATGTATCACGGACGGATCGTTCGTCTCCATATACAGGAGGTTTTCACGCGGACAATCGAGAATGCCGGCGCACTTTGCCTTTTGGTAAAGTTCCTGCATCTGCTCATAGTCAGGCATCTTCGCGCGATCAATGTTTGAGAGCTTGAAGCAGAGTGTCATGGGCTGACAGTTGCCGTCAGGCCCGCCGGTTTCAAAACCGCAGCCTGCAAGCGCCGCCAGATCGCCGTCGCCAGTACTGTCAACATAGGTTTTGGCTTTTACCGCAACAAATCCGCTCTTTGATGAGAAAACGGCGTACTCTATCCGGCCGTCCAGTACAGGAACTTGAACAAGAGTGTGATGATAAAGCAGCTTAACCCCGGCCTTCAGGCAAAGATCTTCGGCGGCCAGCGATGCGGCGTTCTTATCAATGTTTCTGGCGATATTGCAGGCTTCAGAATCGGCAAGCGCTTTCCCGCGGATTACAGGAGGCAAATAAGCAGCCATAGCTCTTAACCATTCCAGATAAACGGGACGATCCATACATGTTTCATGGTCAGATATCCAGGCATTGCCGGCCCCTTCTGCATCATAATGATTGGGCATGAAGGGATGAACTTCCCCGGCTGAGGCCATTCCGCCAAGTATTCCGAACCTCTCGACCAGAATTGTCTTAGCTCCGGAGCTAGCCGCCATGACGGCGGCTCCGAGCCCGCCCGGGCCGCCTCCGGCAACCAGCACGTCGCACTCGGCTATGACCGGAATATCCTGTTCAATTTTGAGATGATATTTTGCGGGCATCTTGAACACTTTCTCTATTTCTTTTCCTTTTCGGCGGCAGGGGCATTTTCCTTAGTTACTGCGGGAATATTGTCTTTGGCAAGCTGCTGAATGGCTTCCGGTGACAGCACTTCATCATAAAGACGGACATCATAGACTGCGCCATTGAGCGGGAGATAAAAATCAGGGGTCTGAGTGCCGATCCGGATAGTTTCAGTATTGGGTTTACAACCGGCTTCGCCGACATAATCCAGATTAATGCCGGCATTGATACCATTGATATACATAACCACACCATTACTGTTGCCGACATCCCAGGTCACGGCGACATGTGTCCACTGACCTTTGGCGATGGTGGAGACAGACTGGCGCGAACCGTAACCGCCGCAGGAACCCAGGCTCAACTCTCCCTTCGGCGTGATCCTGAACATCCAGCCGCTATTCTGCGCGGAACTGGATTTTGACACCAGACCGGAAGCTTCCCTGGCAGTGCCATTCCATTTCACCCACAGCGCAACAGTAAGCTTGTCGCCGGCCTTGGCACATGATAACTGACCGGTACTTCCAGGCAGTATCAGCATAGCAGCGCGGCCGGCATCCGGCGAACCGGTGAATTTACAGGAAAATTTATCTTTTACCGGCGCATCCGCGACAAATTCAACTTTCTGTCCGTCAATAACCTTGACCTGTGCCGTGTCTTTGAGTTGTCCGGTACTGGTCAGACGGGCTGCATCATCATCGCCGTTGAAACTGAATTGGTAGAGCATCGCCGCCTGCATTCCTGTCGCCATCACGAGGCTCATTCCGAAAGTCATTCCGATTTTGTACATTGTTCTGCTCATTTGCATATTCCTTTGATTATTAAAGCCGTGTTGACTGCATCTTTTGGTGTTCATATTATTTCAGAATAAGGGATTTTCAACAGTTCGAACTCATTGACAGTATCGACCGCCAGGTAAAGAGTCTGCCGTTTATCGTCTGCGAAGCCGTGCGGGTATGCGACTTGTCTGGCGTTACATCCTTCTGGAATGCGTGCCAGCGTGATTTTCGACTCCCAGGTTTTCGCATTGTCGCTGCTGATCCAGAGCTCAAGACTCTTTCTCTGCCATAGCGTAATGTCGGTATTGTTGACAAGCAATATCTTGCCGTTGATTTTGAAGGTCGCAATTTTTGAGCCGGATGTTGGAATGTCGGTGATGATGGCTTCGCTCCAGGTCTGGCCGTAATCATAAGAATCGGCGCGCCGGATAAAATATTCACCACAGGGACGGATTAACATGATCAGATGTCCTGGCTCAACTTCAACCACTTCTGGTTCCCACAGGTTTGTGGCGGCGGAGATTGCACCGTGTATGGAAAATTTTTTCCCGTTGTCGGTTGAACGGATTATACCGGAAACGAATTTCCAGTCGCGCCGGTCATTCAAGGCATTACCGGAAAGCTTGAAACGGTGGTTCCAATGATTCTCCACTTCGCACCAATATACGGGAAACACCCATGAGCCGTCGGAGAGCACCTTGCCCTGGCGAACTGAGAAGTTCGGCGGTACTCCGGGAATTGAAACTGGTTCATCCCACGTTCTGCCCGAATCTGCGGTTCTGGAAAGAAATGCACGAAGTTCGCAGTAATTAGTCTCATAAACAAAGGTCTGGAATATGGCAAACGGACGTTCTGTCTCCGTAAAAAGCTCCGTGCCCCATACTGCACGGTCAGGCAGACTCCAAAGCACTTCCGGCTTGCTCCAGTTTGCGCCATCATCACAGCTGCGAGTTCCCAGTACCAGGTTATTTGGAGCTGGTTCTCTATCGCCTCCGGAATATATCAGACAGAACAAATCGCCATTCGGCATTCTGCGCAATACCGGCTCTCTCCCGTAGCTCCATTGAGATCCGGCAGTGAAGATTCTTCCTGAAGGGGAAAAATGCCAATCAATCGAAACATTCATTTGCATATTTCTTTTCTTATTTAATTCTGCCACGGCAGCATGAAACGCTGCGGCTTGTTTTGAACATCAACGTAACGCAACGACTCGGCATGCCCGTCCAGATAGGATACAACAACGCCCTTGCCGTCTTGATGACGGAAGCCCATTTCAGAAATGCTCGCCCAGCCGAAACCGCCATCAGAGCCGCCCCAGCTGCATGTGCCCCTGGTGCAACTCCACATTGCCCGGTCGCTGAGATAGCGCATGGTGTTTATTTTGTAAAAAACGGGAGTTCCGAATCTTTTAAAGTAATTATAATTTGCGCCGACAGTCGGGCAGTTGGTAGTGCTGCCGTTGGATATTGGTTCCGTGCCGGCGGCAGGGCAGCTCCAGAATTTTGATGCTTTGGCAATATATTTATAATTTACCAGCACATCAAAAACAGGTAGAACACCGCCAGGCTGAATCGGACCAAGGATATAATCGCTGTAATCCTGTGTATAGTTCAAGGTTACCATCATCAATTGTTTCTTCTTATTGATACAACTGGATTCCTTCGATTTATTCCTGGCCTTATTCAGGGCAGGCAGCAGCATGGCAGCTAAAATTGCGATGATCGCGATCACCACGAGGAGTTCGATGAGTGTGAAAATTCTGGTGCGATTCAACTGTGTCATCTTCATTTTCCTAGTTCCTTTCTTTAATGGTTGATATAGATAATTTTTACTTGGAGACTGATCAACAGTCTCAATGACCGTTGGTATCGGACTATGGCTGGCATAAACAGTTTTTCCCTGAAAACTGATCGTTACGCTCAGCGGCGGTATATTCCCTGCTGCGACTGAGCCGCGGTTCACTTCCACAATATGCCCGCTGTCATAAGTAATCCGGCAGGCTTCCGGGTTGAATTCATGATAATCTGAGATGAGTCCCTTATAAGTGTCCTGCAGTAACTGGCTGATACGGTACGGTTCAGCAATATCACGGAGCGAATTACTGTATTCGCCACCATTGGCAAGCTCCCTGAACGACACTTCCATAGACGGCCTGGCCCCGGTCGCCAGTTCTTCCAGCAAACCATTCCATACCCCGCCTTTTTTACTGTAGCAGTGAACCCAGCCGGCCTGATAGAGCAGCAGGCCGTGGACCGCGATATGGTAAAACGGTACTGTCCGGCTGATGATATTACGGCTGTTTTCCGGCAGATGTTCCATAAAACCGGCATCCGCTCCGTGAATCCTGGCGACTTCATCAATAAACGGCAGATTGTATACTGGAGCAAGCTCACTGGAGACCGCACCGTAAAGTTCGCGCGGATATTGCAGGATGCGGCAGAGCGACATGGCAAACTGTTTTTCGTCGGCCGGGTGGCGCGGGTCGGTACAGCGGAACAGCCCGGTAGCCTGGGCGTCCAGATAGTAGCAACCGTGAAATCCCAGCTCTTTGATTCTGGCAAAATCTCCGGCATAGCGGTTCATCGCCACTGCCGGACAGACTTTATAGGAAAGTCCGCCTGCCCACATTCCAGCAGCCTGGGCTTCCCCGTGTTCATCGCGGGAAACATATTCATAATCGAAAGATGGACTGCTCAGATAAATGTCCGTGACGTTGTCATGAGGGACAATCTGGTAGCCCAGCGCGGTCGTTCTGGCAATCAGTTTCTTAAGTCCATCTTCGCCGCCGAATGCAGGTTCGACCGGAAAACGCGCCGGGTAAGAACCGTCATGACCTTCCAGATTCCAGCCGACTATAGTAATGACAGCTTTTTCGATTCCGGCGGCTTTGATTGCCTCCACGATTTGTTCAGCTTCTGCGAAGGTGGTGCAGATATTCAGCGGCGAAGATCCATCCGGGACATACGGCATCTTCTGGCCCATAAAAATCTTGATGCGCATGGCGGCGGCGGCATAAGCCAGTACCGGATTCCGCGCCAGGCGTTCCCGCAGCGGAACCAGTCCGTAAGTCTCCATCAGGTATGACTGATAGACCAATGCCAGTTCAGTATATTTATGACATTCCGGCAATAACTTGATCAGCAACTCCTTGGGGTCCTGCGGCAGCACTTCGCCGAAATCGTGACGAATGCCGAAAGTGACGTAAATCCGGTGCGCCCCATGTTGATTCAATTCAGTATCCACCCAGGCCAGAAATTCACCGGCACTGACAATGCTCAGAATGCTGCCGGTATCCTGAATAGAGGCGAAACAGTTGATCAAACCGAATTTCTCCCACTCCGCCTGATCCATATATACACGGTCGCGGTTGCGCATTGATTCTTTGCCGTCCCATTTTACCAGAGCGCCTGAACCGACAGGAGTAAGATAACAGCCGGAGTCGCCGGACACGGCAGACATCAGTTCCGGCAGCAGGCTCAATTCCATCAGCCGGTAGACCGAGCCTTTGCTTTCCACAATCAGCCCGGCTTCAATCCGGACTTTTAATTCCTGGTCATTCCAGGAGAATTCCACCGGGATCAGCAGCCCGTACTGATGCTGGCAGAAGTTGATTTTTAAACGATTCCCGGCGAGAACACTTTGGCCAGCCTCGAAGCCAACTACAGAGACCATCCGTTTTTCCGGGCGGTGGTAGACCAGTCCGCGCAAAACATGGCGGAATGCTATCCGGCGGCTTAACGTTCCCGCCTCAATCCTTATTCCATCATGGTCAACTGTACAATTCATGCTTTTAATTTCCATAGTTTTTCCTGATTATTTTTCTCCGCACGATTTCCCGGGTATAAGGACAGGCTTGAAATGTTTCACTGAAAACTTCTTTCCGGAAATCTTAGATATTATTTCTTCAAAAGTCTGTCTTGCGAAATCCGCGGGATTAACTTCCAGCCGGGTAATGGGAATATGTGAGAATATCTCTATTCCCTTATTGGAATGGGCAAGAACCGCGATATCTTCGGGAATCCTGTTACCAGTCTCGAGAATCGCATAAAGCACTCCGCGGAATACGCAGTCGTAGCCGACCAGCAGGGCTTCCGGCTTCTTTTTGCCGGTCAATAATTTTTTTGCAATATCATACCCTTCCCTTTGGAATGTACCACAGTTAAAAACCTGTATCGCTCCATCTTTCAGCGGGAATTCTGAATATATGTCCGTTATCGCATTCTTGATTTTGTCTTCCGAATCTGTATCCAGCCTGTTTATCAAGCCGATGCTTTTATAGCCCTGCTTGAGCAGATAACGCAGCCCTTGCATGGTGAAATCATAATAGTCTATCGTCGCATCCGTGCCTGAGTATGGAATTGAAGATGTTTTGATTACTGACTGGATTAGATCATTCGAGCAGAATTCGATAATGGCTTGTATTTCTCCATTTTTAACGGAAGACTCGAAATTATAGAAGGCGCGATCATACACAGAATTCTGAGCCGTGGCAAAATATTTGTAATTCCAGCCTTCTTTTTCAATGATATCGCGTATTTCATCAAGCAGCAAGTTAAAAAATGCCGTATCCGGGTCGGTAAATATTTCGTGCCCGAAAACGATTCCTATCGTTTTGTTATTGTACCCTTTTCTGACGAATGTGCCTTTGCCTCTGGTTCTTTCAATGAGGCCGCGTCCCATCAGTCTTTTAAAACTTACTTGAACCGTTTCCTGGTTTACTCCAAATTTTTCGGCAAGCAGAGTTGTAGAGGGAATTTTATCCCCTTCCTTGATGCGCCCCTCAAAGATTTCCTTTTCAAAATAAAGAGCGATCTGATTTGAAAGAGTATCCGGTTTCTTCAGCATCATCTTCTCACCTCAATACTTATTCGGCATTGTTCTGCATACCCATATAATACCATATAACTTAATTTTTGTCAACAGGTGAAAATGATTTCCTCCAATCTTTTCGTTAAAAAATAAAACGCCGGAATTGCTTCCGGCGTTGAATATCGGTTTTTCAGTTTTAACTTAGTGCTTATCCGTAAATAAAAGTTGAAATATTAAAAATTTGTGTCATTTTATTCTTCTAAAAGGAAGTACATAATGGCAAAGATCAAATCATGGGAAGTTTCTGATGCGTTTTGGGGTCGC
>CAIMFA010000239.1 GCA_903840185.1 uncultured Lentisphaeria bacterium
AAAATATTTTTCAAAAAAAAGTCAATCGACTATTGCATTTTAAATGAAAGTTAATTATAATTAATGATAGTTAGTGATAGTAAATGATAATCAAACCTGGGGAGGACTGGATTATGAACGAATCACATGCCGAACAAGAAGCCGCCGCATCATCGAACAACAACGAAATCAAAACCGCAATACCGCCAGCCATGCCAAAACCGGAAGTCCGCAGCTGGAGATTAACCAGTGACGCACCGCCGTCGTCAGCGGAATCAATCTTGAATCCGCAGATACATTTTGGCGATATTTTTAAATTTCTGTATAATGCCAATCCGTTCTATCTGCTCAGCGCCTGCCTTATTCTGTACGCGCAAACCGTTATTTTCGATACCGGGAACGTCTGGATGGAGACGGCGATTCCGGTCGGACTGATTGCCGCGTACACCATGCTGCTGACGGCAACGGCGGTCTTTATCGTCAGAGCCGGCGCGGTATGGGATGACGCCCGGTCAATATTGCTGATTATCCTGACGCTGATCATGGTGTTGTCGGTAAGCATCGACGGCAAAACGCTGGACTCGCCGCTGACCGGTGCAGGCTGGCTGGCCGGCGGCCTGATCTTCTCCATTGCGATCGCGGAGATTTTGCGCAAACGGCTGGGCCTGCGGCTGCCGTTTCAATTCAGAGCGGTATTTTATGCCATGACCGGAATTTTCTTTGTTTATCCGTTTGTAATGGCGCAGCTGGTAAGCGGTTTTCCCGACAGCAAGCTTCCGGCAATACGCGGCATAATGCTTTTTCCGGTAATCTGCGGTGCGGTATTGCTGCTGCTGATACCGGTGATCCGGCGCGGACGGGCGGCGCTGGACAATAACGGCACTCCCTGGAAATGGCCGCTGTTCCCGTGGTCTATTTTCGGACTGCTGGCGGCGGGCGCATGCTTCCGGACATATCTGCTCAGCATTTCGTTTTATGCGGGCAAAGGGGTCGGGCCGTTCAGCCAGCTTGAAACCGGTTTCGGACTTTATATGCTGATCCCGGTGGCGCTGGCGGCAATGATTCTGCTGCTTGAATTCAATCTTGAGAGAAAAAATCAGCGGCAGCTGGTCATAAGCATGATGCTCCCCGCGCTGCTGCTCATAGCCGCCGTGCCGTCGTCGGGAGCGCGTTCAGAAATTTACTACCGTTTCCTTTCCAGTGCGGTCGGGCCGGACGGTTCGCCGATGCTCGTTGCGCTAAGCGGGATTCTGCTGTTTTATCTTTACGCATGGTACCGGCAGGTCAAGTACAGCGATGTTATCGTCTGTGCCGTACTGTTTCTGGCGCTGCCGCTGAATATGCGCTGCCAGTTTATGGCCGGCTGCCACCTCCCCGGCTGGCTTCCGGGCGCTGCCGGACTGGCAATGCTGAGCTGGATAGCGGTCCGCAGCAACAGTACGGTAAGCTGGATGGTATTGTCGCTGGGCGCGCTGATCGTGGCCGGTACCATATTCAGCGACACATTTTTCACCGCCTGGCATTGCGCCATCCCGTTTCATTTAGCGCTGATGACGGCGCTGATGCTGGGGTTGCTGTGCCATGACCGTCTGGCCGTAGTTTTGAGATATCTTTCGACAATCGCGCTGTCGCTGCTTTTCGTAATCGTCCTGTTCTCCGGCGATAAATTCACTGCCGGGCTGCCGCAGTATGTGCAACCGGCCTATCTTGCCATAATCTTCGGAACAACCATATTATATTGTCTGTACGGCAGGAATGTTTTCTTTTTCGTGACTGTCGGGCTGAATATCGCCGCGCTGCTGCTGTTTGCGATACTCAGAAGTTATGATGCCGTCAATGCGATGAATCTCAGGGGGTTGAATATAATTTTCTGGGGTCTGGCATGTTTCGCAATGGCATTCCTGATCAGCGCCTTCAAAGGCAGATTGATCCAGAAAGCCTTTATTAATCTGAAAAACAGAGCCGTCAATAGAAACTAAATGCAGCCAGGCGTCGCGGCCCGCCGCCGCGACGCACTATTTACCGGCGGCATTGCGCCGTTTCTGTTCCTCGATTACTTCCTGTAACTGCCTGCCCAATTTCTGGCGGTTTGCTTCGATCTGCTTTGCTAGCAGTTCCTGACGCTGTGAATCTTTGCTAAGCACATAATAATCAGTCCAGACAAATGCTGTATCTATTCCCACTTTTGCCGCTCCGGGAACAGCGCCGATCGGGGAGCCGGGAGTGAGGCGGGTTGGTGATTTCACCAGCGCATTGCCCAGCATTATTGCGCCCTGCCCCGCGGCATCGTCCAGATTGCCTTTATTGGCTGCATCGGTCAAAGCATCCACATCCCCGACTTTTCCGGCATTTTCAACATCTTTGGCAAGTCTTGATGCGGCGGCGGATGCCCGCATGGCGTCAATTTTGCCCGGCCCGGCCCCGGTGTTCACCGCGTTAAAAAGAGTGTTCATACTGTTTTTATCCGCGACAGACTGAGAAATCCCCATCCCGGCAGTTGTGATGGAATCCTGCACGGCCTGCCAGGCCTTGCCTTTCCCCTCCGTCGCATCGTTTTCCAGTTGGGAATATCCGCGCACACTCTCTTCCGAGATTTTCTGTGTCTTGCGCAGCGCTTCTGTCAGCACCTCTTTTTTCTTATCCAGCCGCTCATCGCTCATTGCAGCATACGGGTTGGAAGGAGCGGTTATTGGAGAACCTGACTGTTTTGAATCATCCGTGCCAGGTAATTTCGGGGTCAGAGATTTTGAGCCGCGCAGATCCACCACGTTTGAGTTGCCGGCATAAGGATTAGTTTTCGCATTGCCCGACACCGGATTATCCCACAGCCCGGTATTCTTAATGGAGGCGGCCTGAGCGGCGGCGGATCCGGACGCAGTTTTTTTAGCATTCTCAAGGCGGCGGGTTTCATCCAGAATCTTGTTACCCTGAAAAAGATTTGCAAGAGCGGGAGTGTCGGCGATGGTTCCGGGGCCGTGCAGCCGCCCGTCTTCCGGATGCAGTGAAACGCCGTGAAAGAGATAATCTCCGAAAGGATTGATTGTTTTCAAGGATGGAGTTTTAAAGACCGCCTGATTTTTAAGCATCTGCTGCTGCATGAACAGATTGAGGTTCTGCTGCTGCAAGTAGGAATTATTCAACTGATTCTGCTGCTGGTACTGCTGTTTTATGTACCACATCTGATTAGATTTCAACTTATTCCACTCGGATTCGGCCTGATTTAAATAACGTTCGGCCGCGGCTCGGTCCTGACCTTTCATTCCGCGCATTGACTGGCGGGCCTGGCCGAACCCGTCATTCACCTGCTTTTCCCATTCCGCCTGTCCGGCGGCCTGAACAAGCGCAGGCAGGAGCAGCAGGGCCGGAACCAATTTAAAAAATTTACTGAAATTCATAATATCCCCCTTAAATTCCGCGACATTCATCAGTTGTTTTTAGGAATAACCGCGCGGACTTTGCGCAATTCATTTTCACTGAGATACTGGAGTTCATAGTATCTTTCAACCACCGCATCCAGGCCGTCTGAAGACTGGGCGCCGGCCAGATATGCCTCAATATGATACAGCGCTTTCTTAAATTGTTTCTGCGACGCATAAACCGAGGAGAGGCTCAGATGAATTTCCGGTGATAAAGGTGCGAACCGCAGCGCCCACAGATACTGGCCGAGCGCTTCTTTAATGTTCTGCTGATTCTTTGCATTCTTCAGTACCGCCTGTCCGCGGAGGTAATATTGCTGCGCCTCATTTGACATGCGCAATTTCGACTCTGATGCGGATAAATATTTCATGCCTTCGCGGGTCAATGACTCTGACAATTCTCCGGCCGGTATATTAGTCAACACTGTACTTAATATTTGCGCAGCGGCGGCAGTATCGCCGTTCGCGACCGCCTGGACAGCTTTAACCTGCTCAACTTTAATGCGTTCAGCGTTCACACCCGTCAACTGTTCCCTTAATAACAGCGCCGGGCCGAATTGAGGTTGAATCGAGATCGACCGGTTGACACATTCCGCGGCCCGGGGAATGTTGCCGTTAATAAACCACACGCATCCGAGGCGATACCAGTCAACCGACGCCGAATCCGGCGAGGACAGCCCGTTTTCAATCCGGTTGATCCACTCTTTTTCCTCATCTAAATGACCGCACATGGCATAGGCCGCGACAGCAAAGCCAGAGGTTGCTCCGGGCGCGGGGCGCAGTTCCGAGAGTATTTTTCTAGCTTCATCCAGATGTCCCTGATGCATTTCAATCATGCCGTTAAAATAGATCGAGAATCCGCCGTCCGATGACGCGGCTTTCGTATTTTGCATAAAGGCTTTTACCGCGGCCAGCCCCTCGTCCATTTTTCCGGCCCTGAATAAAGCAGTTGACCATTCGCGCTGAACGGCCGGATCATTGGGGGAGGTATTTACCCATGCCTGCAAATAGGGCACGGCCTCCCAGTAAAATCCGCAGGCGGTCAGCAATTCGCCATATCCATGCTCGGTAACAGGAGTTACAGCGTCTCCAACCACCCGGCTCCATGCCTTGCGGGTGGCGGCCAGCGCATTGCGCATTTCCTCATCCATGCCGAGATTGCGGCAGGATTCGGCAATTTCCAGCAGTGTCGCCGGTTGTTTCGATGCGGATGCCACGGCCAGATAACGGGCATACAGCGCGATCGCGCCGGCCATGTCATCATTCCGCTGCAGCAGGTTGGCTTGTATGAAAAGAAAGTCAATGCGCGACGAATCTGCAGCGTATGCCTGACGGAATGCCTCCATCGCCGCGTCATCCTCCCATAAAGCCATACGCACCTGTCCCAAGTTGGCGTAAAGCATGGAAAGCTCACGACTCCGGAGCACCTGCGAGGATTCGGCCTCCGCCGATATCGGGTCCGACATAATATCCATTCCCGACGGCACCATGGCAACATTCAGCACTGTCTGCCCGGCCTGGGCAAGCAGCGCGGTATTGGCGTTGGCCCCGGGCATCATCGGCATCATGGAAAGCATACCGGAAATCATCTGCTGCTCCCGCATCTTATCCTGGGCTTCCAACTGCTGTTTCTGCACCTTTCTGTTAGCTTCTATCTGCGCCTTGATGGCAAGCTGACGCGCCTCTTTAACCTGCTGTTCCGATTCCGCCGCCGACGATATCGGGAACATCGCGACCGCCTGCTCGAAAACCAGAGCGGCTTCGGCATACTGGCGGGCCTGGAACAGCGCCAGTCCGAGCGCATTTACGGCACGCCAGCTCATGGGATTGGATGCAACATTGGCCCGTGCCGCCACAACCGGATCTACGGGTTTGGCGGGTTCCGGAGCAGGCACCGGCGCGGGCGCGGGTTTTTCCGCCTGCGGTTTTCCGGCGGCGGCCGCACCGGGTTTTTCTTTGGCCGGAGCAACTTTGTCCGTTTCCTGTTCCGTCGAGACACAGCCGCTTACCATCACGCCAAGCAGGATAATGGAAAATATTCTAAGTCTTTTCATTGTGCGCATCATTACATCTCCTTATAGAGTATAATTATTTAAGTAAAATCATATTATAAACAATCTCAAAACGGGTCTGCCGCAGTCTTCGCCGGGGCGACCGTTTCAGCTTGCGGCGTTTGCTGAACGACGATTTTCTGCGCTGATGGTTCAGATTTCACCTTGTCCGGAGTAATCTTGACCGCGTCACGCCGTTTGGAGGCGCAGCCGCTTACTGCTATGGCAAGCAGAATAAAGAAAAATATCCTGAATCTTTTCATTGTACGCATTGCTGTATCTCCTTATAGAGTATAATTATTTAAGTAAAATCATATTATAAACAATCTCAAAACGGGTCTGCCGCAGTCTTCGCCGGGGCGACAGCTTCAGGCAGCGCCTGCGGAACCGCGAGTTTCTGCTGCTGCGGCGCGACCGCCCAATAGTCTGATTTCTTATCCGCAACCGACTTCGCGATCGCCGTTGCAACCTGCTGCGCAGTTAACAGTTCATAAGCCGCCATCTGACGATCTATATCAGCAATAGTTCCGGATATTTTCGGGAAGTCCGATTCTCCGGATATGGGAATAAGCGCGGTTGGAAGTATGCTTACCCAGAATTCAGAATAGCGCTGAAAATTATTATTAGCGGCGGCTCCACGTATGCCTTCCCGTCCGTCCCATACCCCGGTTTTCAGTTCAAATTTTTCATCTGTATCGCCGGGGCATGGCAGGATTATCCCGCAGATCATGACCGTACACAGCATCCAGGTAATAGTTCTGGAATCATTCGAGCTCGTTTTATTATGTATGTCAACCCATAGCGGAATGGAAGCGGAAGAATTATCAGTAAAAAGCCCGGGGTAACGGTCAGCGCATTCCTTGCGCACAAGCGGCAGGATGTTCTTACAGAATTTTTCCTCATAAGCCTTTTTCTGCGCCTCAAAATCCTGTCCCATTCCCCGCGCCTGGTTAGCATTCTCACTGGTGTATTTTATTCCTTCAACATAGAATTTTCCGGCAGGCGATTTCAAATCAGGATTAACCTCCGGTTTTAGACTGGTGGTAGTACGCGCTGACATGCATCCGCCGGCTGCAAAAATAATAGCGGTTGAACACAGCAATTTTATTATTCTAAACGCTTTCTGCATAATATTAAAATACCCCGGTAATAAGGAACTGTCTCAAAATAACCTATGTTTTTACACCGTTCTCTTGAATGCTTTTCGCGCCGCTTGCTCGTTACATACCTGCCGGTATGCGCCTCACAAGCAACTCGAAAATCAAATCAAGATATTCGGTGAAAATTCAATAGTTTATTTTGTTCCAGCTCCTTAGGAGCCGTTCAACCCCTTGCAAGCCGCTTTTTGCAACATGACCCCGGTTCTTTTCCGACAGCGTTTCAACGTTTTTTTAAAAATTCAGCACGGAGTTCATATTGAATCTGCTGAACGTGATGATGACAATCTGAACCGCACGAACCTTCTTCTTGTTTAACTTCAATAAAACCTTTGATTAACACCGCGTCAGCGCCGACTTTCATCGCTTTCTCACGCATAGCGTCTATAACATCTTCACTGAAAAATTTCGGGTCAATTGACACGATGCCGCGTCCAATCACTTTATAGACATTTTCCGGAACATCTTTTTCCCTGTAAAACAGTTTGATATTTTCCGTTGGCGGATATTTGTCTCCAAAATAATTTACGCTATAACACCCGGCTATAAAAAAACAGGCCATTATCGCAGAAATAAATATTAATACTGGTTTCATTTTTTTCCATATTTTTCTAAACTGAATTATTCCGATCCACTGTCTGTAATATTTCCGGCGCTTTTTTTCTCTTCCTGAACGCCCAGTATAAACAAGCCGCCAGCAGCAGTATTTCCTCCCATACCCCCAGCAGGAGACCCGTATCGGCTTTGATGCCGCCGGCATTGACCTTGACTGCTTCCTGCAACGAAACAATTCCTCTTTGCGGCCACAATCCGGTATTTTTTTCAACGTGCAATATACCTTGCATAATTCCCTGATCTTTCCATAATGGCGGCATCTGCATATCGTTTTTGGGATAAACCGGAACCGTGTTATAAATCGCCGGGGGCTGATTGCGATCCCAAGTCTTTCCGCTTATCATTAGCTGCGGCGGCGAACTGCTGTCGTCGCGCCCGGAGATATATCCAGCCACCAGGACGGTTCGCCGATCCAGGGCCAGCAGTTCCGCCGGCAGTTTTTGTGAGGACTCGACGGCGCTTAAAGCCGCGAAATCGAACAACGGCAGCCGGTTACGGACCGCAGCATCAGCGGGATTTTCATCCGGAGCTTCCTCCGCCGCCGAAACTACTTTTGTGCCTTCTATCCGGTAGATATAACCTTGCGACGGCTGCGGATCAATAATGAATTTCCCATTAACGGCGACCGGCGTCATGCGTTCGAACTTGACCGGAGTCTTCATTTCCACCAGCAGATACTGGTTATATTGCGGACGCGGACCGTAGCAGCACGTTTGAGTCGTCCGCATCAGGCAGAAAGTTTTGATCGAATTACCATCCTCAAGCGGGTACATGAAGCCGACGCAGGTAACTTCTTTGCCGTTGAGTTTACTCAAACCGGCAGGATGCGGAGGAGGCGATTGGGGCGTATAGACCCATTGTTCCAGCAATGCAAAATGCAGAACCGTAGAGTCGTCGCCGGATTGTACTTTCTCTTCTATGCCGATAAAAGTATGACCGAGAGAGTTGGTTTCGGTACGGACCACCGGCGCGGGACCGCCGTCCTGGTGCAACCGCTGCCGCCGCCAGTGATATTCCAGGTGGTTGGCTGCAATCATCATCAGCAATAGCAGCAACATAAAAAACGGCCACCGTCTCCAGGGGCCCTGATAATCACTATGGATTTCTTCCTGTTTCATAATCTATAACCTGCCAGTCAATCCGGATCGTAACCATTTGGATATTCGATCCTGAGCGTCTGGCTTTTTCCTTTGAATTTAATGGTGGCAACGGCGACGAACTTTCCGGCATTTTTCAGCCATTCGGCGGAACCTTCGAAAGAGGAGCAGTCACCCAATTTCTCCTCGGCCAGTTCGTCGGGTTTAGCGACGAGTACAAGCTTTTGAGTGGCAGTCTTTTGTCCTTCGAACGTTACCGTCAGAGTAATCTCATTATCGCCAATGCGGATGGCCTTGTCTGTATCGGTGCCGCCGCCGACAAACCACAGTTTCATGGTATTGCCGTCAATTATTACTTCGGCATGACCGTTTTCACAAGATCCGATTGCATTGAGACATCCGTGATGAATAGTTTTGTGAACCCCTTCCTTTGTGTTTTCCGCCGCCGTCATTGTCGTGGTCAACCCGAACATTAAAACCGCGGCAATGACCAGTTTCTCTGTCAGTTTCTTGAACATATCAACTCCTTTGGTTATGAGATCGGGGCAAGATTTTTCAAAACGCCAAGCCGGTATGCCTGAACCGCCGGAACCGCGCCGGCCAGCAGGCCCAGCAGTATCACCACCGGCAGAATATGGAGGTCAGCGGTCGAAACATACGCCGCCGAAAAACGCAGTCCGGTCTCCACCCGGATAAACTCTCCGCCAATGAACACGATCATATGTCCGACCCCAATGCCCAGCGCCGCTCCGGCGGCGGACATAAACAGTGACTCGCACAACATCAGTCCCATCACGGTCCGCCTGGTCGCACCGAGGCAGCGCAGCAGCGCCAGATCCCGCCGCCGTTCCCGCAGCGCCGACAGCAGCGCGATAAACAGAAACAGCAGCGCCAGCAGCGTCACCAGCAGCGCGATCCCCATAATTACCAGGTCAACCCAGCCGATGATGCTGAACAGTCGCGGTAATACCTCGTTGGGAATCACCAATTGCGCCTGGCTGGACTGGTTGATGCTGTATTTCAAATCTTGAATGCCGGGGTGGATGACTCCGTTCCGGATGCGTTTTATTTTCAGATAAGCGCCGCTGATTTCGCGGTGCTCTTCGTTCTGCGCCATCTCCTGGACGTCTCCACCGTGTCCTCCGAGCGTGTAAAAACTTTTCAGCGGAATGTAAATGGCGCGGTCGTGCGGCGTGCCGGTCGGAGCCATAATGCCGACAAAAGTGATGGCGTCGTTGACGTGTACCGGATCGCCGGCATTGACCCCGCAAGTCGGGTTGAACGTCTTGCCAGGGGTAATGTTCAGCAACCGGGCAGCCTCGTGTCCGGCGACAGCTTCCTTGCTGCCGCTGAATGCCCGTCCCTGGCCGCCGTCGGCCGGTGCGAATGAGAAATGCCGCCCCGGCAGATATTCGAAAGAAGTAAAAAAGTTTTCGTCAATGGCGTTGACCCGGAATCCGGCGTAGGAATGTCCGGTGATGAACGGGATACCCGATTCCACCACTTCCGCGGATAACACTTTCTTATAATAAGTCCACTTGACCTTGCCGGGCATTTCCTCCAGATGGTAAAGGGCGTTGAGCACGATCTGCAGCGGAGAACCTTTAGGTCCTAAAATGGCGTCCACGCCCAGCCCTTCCTGAGTGAAATTGCGATGAGTCTGCTCCCGCAGCGAAACCACCGAATCCAGCAGGGCCACGCCCAGCGCAATACTGATTACCGCCAATGCGGTGGAAAGCCAATGGTGGCACAGGCTTTTCAATACAATCTGCCAGAATTTCATTTTCCGCCTCCGTCCGCTTGCGCCCGGTTTAGCTGCCGGAAGTCGATTTGCCGTTCAAATTCACGGGCAATTCCGGTCTCGTGACTGACCACCACCAGCGCGCAATTGTGTTCACGGCATGCGTCACGCAATAAACGCACGACTTCTCCGGAATGATGAGGGTCCAGAGATCCGGTCGGTTCGTCGGCCAGTATCAGCCTGGGCTTTTTTACCAATGCCCGGGCAATCGTGACCCGTTGCTGTTCGCCGATTGACATCTGGGCCGGATAATGATGGTGGCGATGCGCCAGTCCCACCCGTTCAAGCAGCAACATGGCCTGATTCCTATTCGGAGTCGTGCCGGGGGAAAAGGTTGCGCCGATTAGCACGTTTTCCAGCGCGGTGTATCCTTGCAGCAAATTGAAACTCTGGAAAATGTAGGAAAGGTTGCAGCCGCGAAACTTATCGCGCTGTGATTCGCTCATGCCGAACAACTCACAGCCGCAGACTTCCACGCTCCCGCCGGTTGGCGGGAGCAACCCGGCAATTATGTTCAACAAGGTGGATTTTCCCGATCCGGACGGACCGAAAATCACCACTTGTTCCTGCGCCCCGATGGTCCATTCAGGAATTTCCAGTACCGTAAAAGTTCCTGCTCCGGTACGATATTCCAGCAACAATTCTTTTATCTTGACAATCATATCTTTAATCTAAAGCTTTTAGAAGTTACGGATGACAGCACGATCAATAACAATATATTATAGCCTTTTTCTTTCACCAGTTAATTTCCTTTCTGCGCGTCAGTTTGCATCGAGCGGGCCAGTTCAGTGGCTATATAATTATAATTTTCCAATACATTCGGAAGTTGCGGGTCGATTCTTACAATTTTCGCGCCGACAGCCTGGGCTATCACAGCAGCGTATCTTTCATTGAACTGAGGCTGGACAAAAATTATTTTTATGTTGTCTTTTTTTGCTTCGTTAATTAACGTTTCCAGATGCCTGGGGGTAGGACTTTTGCCGCCGGTTTCCACGGCTTCCTGAACCAGTCCGTAATGATTGCCGAAATAACCGAAGGCCGGATGATAGACTAGAAATTTCTTGCCTTTATAAGGGGCAAGCATTTTTTTCAGCCGCTCATCCAGCGCCTGTAATTTTTCAGTGAATTTTTTGAGATTGTCCGCATAATAACCAGCATTTGCCGGATCGGCGGCTTGCAGAGCTTTGCAGATGTTACCGGCAATTATCAGATTATTCGCCGGGGATATCCAGACATGAACGTCCAGATACTGGTCTTCGTCGGCAGAATGATGATGCTCGCTGCTTTCGCCTTCATTACTATGCTCTTCAGCCTCTTCACGCTCCTCAAATTGCTTGCAGTCCTCCGACAGCGCTATCCGCTTGACGCCTTCCGCAGTATTTATTACCGGTATTTTGCTGCTTTGCAAAATACGCTTAAGCACCTGTTCCTCCAATGGCAACCCTATGGCGAAAAATAATTTTGCCTGCTGCATGTCATTAACGTTTCTCGGCGTCGGGATATAAGAATGCACATCTTTATCCTGAGGGATAAGGGAGTTGGACGTGATTTTGTCGCCGCCTATTTCTCCGGCGATAAACGCTACCGGCCCGATGCTGGAACATACAATCATTTTTGCGCTGTCCTGATTCGGAGTGTTGTCGGAATAACCGGCGGTAAACAACGTCGAGATAAAACAAACTACGATCAATACGATAATATTTTTCATATTATTGCTCCTTCATGGTGTTCTGGTTTTATTATAAGTAACTATCCTTAAACTCTTTGACGAAATGCATGTTTTGAACTTCAGTTCTGTCGCCAACGGTCTCATCGAACTTCAGCGCTTTGACATGCCCGTCAACACTCAGATAGTTGGACTGGTCTTTGTGCCGGGTTTTGGCCATGTTGTTTTCCCAGTCAGCAACAGACGCATAACCGTCATAACCCTGATGAGTAAGCGCTTCGTCTCTCTCAGTCCCCGCAGGCAGGTTTTCCCCGCCGCGTTCACTGACAATGATATTGCGCGAAGTATTTTTAAGCTGGCTGCTCTTTTTGTCATACCCGTACATGCAGTTAAACATATAGCTCTGGCGGCTGGCAGCATTGGCGTCAAACCCCGGACGCACCGCAGGATCACTTGGGCACAGCAGGAAATTAACTTTCATGCCGAAAGGGTAAAGATATTCAAACCAGTGAACCGGATTGGCTTCCCCGGAAATCCCGTCTCCGCCCCAGGTCGCGCCGTGATGAATCGGCGGGAAGAACGATTGCCAGTCATTGCCGTAACCGGCCATAGCCAGGCCGCATTGTTTAAGATTATTCATGCACTGCGCAGCCCTGGCTTTTTCACGGGCGCTGTTCAGTGCCGGCAGCAGCATTCCTGCTAGAATCGCGATGATGGCGATCACCACGAGGAGTTCGATGAGTGTAAAATTCTTATTCCTTTTCATAATTTTCTCCTGAATATAAATGGTAAATATAAACCGGTTCCACAAAAAATGCGGGAACCATTCCAGACTAAGATTGATTTTATCAATCACAGGCTAAAGAGGGTCAGGAGAATATGACAGGCGGTGCTCGCGGGGAACCGGTAAAATGAGCTTTAACAAAGACAAAATCCTGCGGCAGTAAAACCGCAGAATCCTGATATTTACATAGAACAATGGATGTTGAATCATTGGCGCAATACGTCAGAAACATTGTGGAGCATATTGAGCAAGCATGTTCGGCATGCGCAAACTCGAAATCGCCCTGTACTAAAGACGGCGTGTCATCGCTAAAGCACTGGCTTTCCTGTCCGGAGCAAGTGTCAGGATGATTATGAAAAAGGGGATGCAAAAATTCAGCAAACAGCAACACGCCCATGGCGAGCGCCAATACTGAATTTCTGATTGTAGTTAAGTTTATCATCACAACCTCTGGTGTTACAAAGTAATACTATACAGTCATGATACAAATTTGTCAACTAGTGAAGCTGAAAATTATCAGACTAGCGGCATTTTGACCTGGGCTATATCATCGGCATCGGTAAAGATCATGATCAGCCGGTCTATACCCAGGGCGCAGCCTGAAGATTCCGGCATTCCGGCATTAATGGCCTGAAGAAATTCAACCGGCGGCGGATATGGACGGTAGCCGCCGCGTTCGCGGGCGGCGGCGGCCTCTTTGAATCTGGCGGACTGTTCCGCCGGGTCAATCAGTTCGCTGTAAGCATTTGCGATCTCAATCCCGGCCAGGTACAATTCCCAGCGTTCCGCCACGGTATGGTCATTCTGCTTAAGCCTTGCCAGTGCCGATCTGGCGCCCGGGTAATCTTTCAGAAATGTCGGCCGCCCCCGGCCCAGCTCCGGCTCAATTCTGGTAACCATTAATTCGTCAAACTGATCAGCTTCCATAGCAGCTTCCGGGGTTGTACCGGCGAAACGGCGAAACGCATCCCTGACCGTAATGATTTCCGGTTCAATGGAGAAATCAATTACATGCCCCTGATAGGAAATAGCGGAGGAACCGGCGGCATACAGCGCCAGATGACGCAGCATTCCGGCGGTAAAATCTAGAAGAGCATTATAATCCGCGCCGGAATGATACCATTCCAGCATGGTAAATTCCGGGCGGTGCTTACGGCCGAACTCCCCCTCCCGGAAACATGCTCCAAGCTGGTATATTTTTTCGAACCCGGCAGCCAGCATCAATTTCATTTGCAGTTCCGGGCTGGTGCGCATAAACATCCCGCCTGCCTGCGGAGCTTCAATAAACTCCTCCGGCGCCGGTGCCTTGATCATAAGCGGAGTTTCAACTTCAATGAAACCATCGGTATCGAAGTATTGACGGATAGAAGAAATAAGCCCGGCGCGCAGCAGCAGCCGGGCTTTGATCTGTTCAAGCTGATAAATGCAATCAGGCTTTGGAGACGCGTTCAGCATAGAGGCCGGTCCTGGTGTCAATCTTGACAAGGTCACCGGTATTGATGAACAGCGGCACCTGAATTTCATAATCGTTGTCGATCTTGGCGGACTTTAACACATTGGTCGCGGTGTCGCCTCTGGCGCCCGGTTCAGTGTCAACAATTACTTTTTCAATAAAGGTCGGCAGTGTGATTTCAATCGGCAGGCCGTTAAACAGCAGCATCTTGCACAGGCTGTTCTCGATCAGGAAATTTGCGTCACGCCCCAGTGTCTTGGCGCTGACATGCATTTCTTCAAAAGTTTCAGCGTCGCTGAACACATAAAAATCGCTTTCAGCATAGGAATAGTACATTTCCTTTTCTTCAAGGTCAGGCTTGTCAAGCTTATCGGTAGGACGGTAAGTACGGTCAATGGTACTGCCGGTAATCATGTTTTTCAGTTTGCAGCGGTAGAGCGAGGTGCCTTTGCCGGGTTTGCAGAATTCGAACTCTGTAATGGCCCATGGTTCTCCGTCAACTTGAACCTTCAAGCCCTTTTTTAAATCAGAAGCGCTGAACATCGG
>CAIMFA010000240.1 GCA_903840185.1 uncultured Lentisphaeria bacterium
GCGCTTGGCGGGATTTTATACGCGATTCTTACTTTTGAAAGTCCGCTCAGCGGCCGCCCGGTAAACGAAATCATTGTCCAGACGATTCATGGCAATATCGGTTTCCCCGATGCGGAAAATCAGAAACGCCAGCTTCCGGCCGCATTACAGGCAGTCGTGCTTAAGGCGATGAGCAGAAATCCGGAGGAACGCTATCAGTCGGTGGATGAACTACGGGAGGATATTTTCGCATTTCTCGGTGGTTATGCCCCGAAGGCGGAAGACGCCAGCTCGCTGAAGAAAACATATCTTTTCGTCAACCGCAACTGGCTGGCGACGCTTTTTCTCATCACCCTGCTGCTGCTGATCATAGCCTGCTCCTGGCTCGGCATGCTCTATTACGACGGCACTCTGCAATGGTAAACCCAAGGCGGGCTTTGCCCGCAATTCAGAAGCCATGGAAGTCAGGAGTCAGAATTCAGGAGTCAGAATAAAACCTGAAACTGATTCAATATCCAATAACCCGTCCCGTTTGGCGGGATCCCGCAAGGCGGGAGAATATCCAATATCCAAGGGGAACAGTCGGGAGTCAGCCTAAAACCTAAAACCTAAAAGTCACTAACGTTAAGATTCAACTGCTTTTTTCAGGATAAATTATGCTTGACAAGAAACGCTCCGTCATTTTATTGATCATTATTTACATCGGCTTTATCAGCCTCGGGCTTCCTGACGGCATTCTCGGCGTGGCATGGGGTTCTATCCGTGCCGAGCTGAATCAGCCGGTGGCTTATGCCGGAATTCTCTCGCTGATTCTTTATTGTTGTTCATCTGTCTCCAGTTTCTCCAGCGGCGCGATTCTGCGTAAGTTCAGCACGGGGAAACTGCTGATGATTTGCGGCTTCATGACCGGATTCGCCCTGCTCGGATTCGCCCTTTCCCCGGCCTTCTGGTGCATGCTGCTGCTGGTAATTCCTCTCGGCCTGGGACAGGGCGCGATTGATACCGGCATGAATTTCTATGTGGCAAAGCATCACACCAGCCGCGACATGAACTGGCTGCATTGCTGCTGGGGAATCGGCGCATGCAGCGGTCCGTTCCTGGTAACAATGATTCTGGCTCACGGCTGCTCGTGGCGATGGGGCTACGCCGTTGTCGGTTGTGTGCAGTTCATTTTAGCCGTATTGTTCCTGTCGACCCTTTCACTCTGGCGTGACTCGGCAGCAACAGAAAACAGCGGTTCGGCTGAAGCACATCCAGTCAATGCGAAACCTGAAAAAAACGGTCGTTTCTGGTGCTGCACACTGACGTTCTGGCTCTATGCCGGCTTTGAAGTAAGCATTGGGCTCTGGGTCTATACTTTCCTGACTACCAGCAGGGGCGTATCAAACGAAACCGCCGGTTTTACCGCCACGGCGTTCTTCGCCATGCTCACGGCCGGCCGCTTCCTGATCGGTTTCATTGCGAACCGGCTCGGAAATAAGTATCAGATCCTATGCGGCGCTCTGCTCGCATTCATCTGTGGTATTCTGATGGCAATTCCAGGTCCGCAGGCGCTGACGCTGGTTGCGGTCGGACTGCTCGGGTTTGCTGCGGCTCCGCTCTATCCGGCGATGATGCATGCGGTGCCGGAACGGTTCGACCATGCGACCGCCGCCAGCGTGATCGGATATCAAAGCGGCGCCGCAATGGTCGGAGTCATGACGATTCCGCCCGCATTCGGTTTTATTGCCGCGCACACCACCTTCAACCTGCTGCCCTATCTGGTGATTATGCTAACCGGTCTGATACTCGTTGTGCAAATCAAGGTAGACGGCTTATGGTTAAGAAAATAAATCTTCTGCCTGCTCCGCAGAAGCACCAGATAGATCATGGGGCGAATATCCAATATCCAACAAACAGCCTCAATACTCAATATCCAATATCCAACACGGAATATCCAATGTCCAAGTGAAAACTCAACAACCAATTCTTCTGTTTTTACAAGGATAAAATCAACAATCGTGAATAGCGTGTCCTGAAACTTTTTGCCGGTTATTAATAGTAATTATTAATACTTTACGTCTGGCTTTGGCATCATCCCAGAAATATACTTTTATTTCAATTCCTTTCCCTGTTTTATTTTGTTCAATACACATAGTAATTTCACTATCTCTAATAGGAAAATCAATTTTATTATCTATACAATATTTCTCTGCGAGAAGCAGAATGTCCTTTATCCC
>CAIMFA010000241.1 GCA_903840185.1 uncultured Lentisphaeria bacterium
AGGAGACAGAATAAAACGGTATTACGGCATTACAGCTTAACGGTATTACAGTAAAACCGTGAAATAGTGAAACCGGAAAGCATGGATATGTCTATGTCTATGTCTTGCTAACTCTCAGGTTAGTCCCGCAACTGCGGGATGCCTCTGTGGTTAAGTTTCAAAAGAATAAAACTTTAAACTAAAAAAACTATTTATTTAAATTTAGAAAAAGGAGCATTTATGTTCAGAAGATTTTGGGGGATACTGTCCATCGCCGGGTTGTTTGCATCAGGATTATCAGCAACGGCGGAAAATATTGAGACTGGCAGTCCTCCTGCAAAATCGCAACTGATCTGGTCGGGGCTGCTGCCGGAGCGTTACGGCAGTCTCTACATTCCCGGCGAAATGGTTAAATTCATTGCAGGCAAACCGCTCCCCGAAACGCTGCAAAGCCTGACCGGAACAATCTACTCCGCTGAAGGCGTCAAAGTAGATGAGAAAACCGTTGACGGCGCAGAATTCAAGGCGAACGGCTGGACATGGCTTCCCTCCTCTCCGGGATTTTATGAGATAGAATTCCGCGGACGCACCGCCGATGGCAAAAATGTTAATTTCCAGGAACAGTTCTCCATAAAAGCCGACAAGGACAAGGAAACAATTGTTCGCGGCAGATATGCGGCAGGGGTGGTTCCTCGCCCGCTTCCCATGAAAGAGCGTTCACCGCTGTTCGGCTTCAGCAATCAGCTTGAAAATCTGCGCATTTATCCGCTGGTGGATATGATGGGACTGAGTTTTGCCCGTATGCAGGCCATCGGCTGGGGCAGCCAGTTTACCAATACGGCGCTGGCGCTGGAACCGGAACAGGGCAAGTATAACTGGACTGAGCTGGATAAGCATGTCAATGAAATGAAAAAATATGGTTTCACCATGGCCGGCAACATTCTTTATACGCCGAAGTGGGCTTCGCCGCATCCGGAAAAGACCAATGTCAATATCTGTGTTCTGGAATACAGCAGTTACGCCCCGGTGAAAATGAGCTATCTGGAAGACTTTCTCAAGGCATTGATCGCCCACTACGGCAACGATATCAAAATATGGGAAATCTGGAATGAACCAAGCATCAAAGGCGGAAGCTGCTTCTGGGCGGATACCCCGGAAAATTTCGTCCTGCTGCTGAAGACCGCCAGCGAAACGCTTCGGCGGGAGCAGCCGGGAACCGAATTATGGCTGGGCGGAGTCGGCAACAGGCCGCCCTATTACCGCTTTTACAGAATTATTGCCAAACTCGGCGCCGCACAGTATTATGACAAACTGGCAATTCACGGACGGTATTCTGATCCGCAGGAATACCTGAAAATCGATCAGGATCTCGGCCTGAAGACCAAGCCGCTGGTAAGTTCGGAAAGCCATGATCTCCTGCTGCGCGAAGGGCCGGTTGAAAAGAATGAAACGGAACTTGCCGCGCTGCTCCTGCAGAGCATGCTGATAAAAATCAAGTCCGGCCATGAACGCATTGCCATCTTTGAATTCAGCAATCAGGCGGAAGTCGAGGCGCTGCCGTTTTACGGCAAACACAGCCGCATCACTCATGCCGCCGGACTGTTTCGCAACCGTCCGCTGGTCGAACCGCGCCTCGCCGCCATCGTCTATGCCAATCTTATCAATCAGTTCAAAACCGGAGCTAAAATTACTGGCGAATACCGGCTGGAGAAAGAATCTTTCAATCTGGTGCAGGTTGATATTCCGGGGCAGCCGCCAATGCTGATAATTTGGAATACCGGTAAACAAACGGCGGCAATGCCGGAACAGTTGCGCAAGGCCATGACCGGCGCATCCACCATTACCGACTGGGAAGGCAAAGCCGTCGCTAAAGACAGGATTGCGTTTGCTCCGGGGAAAGCTTATTATCTATCAGCGTTGAACCCACAGATGCTGAAACTGCTGCCGCGCAAGGAAATCCTGGTCTCTGATGAAACCGTCAGCGCCGTCCAGACCGGACAGCCGTCGGCAACCGGCGGCAAAGTAAGTCTCCTTAACCCCGCGACCGGAGAATTAAATACCGCTAAGATCAACTGGATTGATTCAGGCTGGAATTTTGTCGGCATCAACGGTGCAGCCCGTCCGGATGACTTCCAGGCAAAATACGCGATCAGCAGTTCGGCGCAGGGTCTTGATCTGCTGGTCAGCGTTAAAGACCGCAAAGTGCAGTTTGCCAAACCGGGTGATGCGGAATTATGGAATTACGACTCTATCCAGTTTGCCATTGACACCCGCGGCAAACATTCTTCCATCGACACCCTGGAGATTGCCGTTTCTTCAGTAAACGGTGAACCGTTGATCATTAAGACCACGGCGCCGCTGGACGGTGATCTTCCCGCAGGTTTTACTCCGGTCGGCAAGCAGATCAAAAACGCGGTCGTGAAAATCAGCCAGGCCGGCGGCGAAACGCTGTACCAGATTCATCTGGAGTGGAGCGAACTGTTCCCTTATATATACAGTCCGGAAAAACCGCTGCCGTTCTCCCTGCTGGTGAACAACAATAACGGCGCCGGACGGCTGGGCTGGCTGGAATGGGGCGGCGGCATCGGCAAGGACAAGAACGCCGGAGCATACGGCAATGTTTACTTTGTCAACCAGTCGGTCAATCTGCTGGGATCGGCGCAGTTCCTTGACGGCAGAGGCTGGTTCGGCTATGTTGCGGCTGAAGCGAAGGAAAAATCATCGATCGGCATGGTTGACGGAAAGGCTGTTGTCACCGCGGGCGGACCGGACGCGAACGGAGTCGCCAATATCAACAATATTCAGCTTATCCGGAATATCACACTGAAAAATGATCAGACGTATCTTCTCCGGTTCACTGCTGACGCGGTAAAAGCCGGCAATATTTCGGTTGAATACCTGATTGGCAAAGCGCCCTGGACCCGTTTCGCGTCATCAATGTGCGATCTCAATGCCGGGAAACATGAATATCTGGTGACAATCAGACCGCGCAATGCCCAGTCGCTCAGCGCTGATGCACCGATGTCGCTGCGGCTGTTTTTCGGCGAACTGCCGGCCGATACTGTGACTCTGAGCAACGTTGAATTATATATGCTCGATGAACAATAGCCTGTTTATGCCGGTCAGGGAAAGCGGAGTCCCTGACCGGCATACAACTAAAGCGGACTTTGCCCGCAACCCAAAAGACAGGGAAGTCAGGAGTCAGGAGTCAGGAGCCAGAATAAAACTTAAAACCAGAGACCAATATTCAATAACCAATATCCCACAAGGAATATCCAATATCCAAGGAGAACAGCCAGAAGTCGGGAGTTACTGGTGAATGGTGAAAACTTTAGAACTGGTTTTATGTCTTTGTGGAGGGTTG
>CAIMFA010000242.1 GCA_903840185.1 uncultured Lentisphaeria bacterium
GCGCAGATCCTGAATGATCTCGCTGCCGCTGATTATCTCCCGCAGCGGCGTCTGACGGATGTTGCCAACCGGGATGTCAATGCCGACGCAGGGAAAAACATTGCCGGTGCTGGTGACCAGACAGGAATACTGGTGGCGCAGACAGCGGTCACCGACCAGCGGAGGCCGCGGTTCCCAGTTATAGCCGTATTCGCGGTCCAGCGCCGAAAGCTTTTCAAAGACATCGCGAATCTCTTCGGACGACGGCTGCAGCCAGGCGTTTTCAACGGCTTTGCCCTGCGGGGTGATCACTTCGAAATATGGTATGATGCGGCGGTCGCGCAGATAGCGCCACAACTCTTCCATTTCGCCGATATTGGGACGGCAGATGATAGTGCTGACCGCCAGCAGTTCATTGCCCATGGTATAACCGGCGGCCAGGGCGTTCTCCAGCGCCTGCATGGCGGTTTTCAAACCATCGGCCTCGCCGGTAAGCATGGCCTGAACGTCCGCTTTGAAAGAGTTGAGTTTGAGCACCAGCCTGACATTGGCTTTAAAGAGTTTCGCGGCGGTTCCTGCCGTCAGCAGGGAGCCGTTGGAGAATAGTTCCACGGACATACCCAGCGAGGAGATATAATCGATCAACTCAAAAATATGCGGATAGATCAAAGGTTCACCGCCCAGGATGATCACGCGTTCAGCACCGAGTTCCCCGGCCTGCTTGACCACATTGGCGAGTTCCTGGTAGCTGAGTTCGTTCGCCGGTGCGTCATTCTTGGCGGCATAGCAGTACGGACAGTGGTAGTTGCAGCTCAAAGTGGGCTCTATTTCAACACTCAGCAGCCGGTTTTCAGCGGCTGTCCGCCGGATCAATTCCAGTGAATACGACGGCGAAAACGCAGGGAATGCGCCGTTCGCGGAGGATTTAGAGCCGTTGTTCGCATTTTCACTCATTAATCACCCCTTGAGTTCTTCTCTGCCGTCAACGATGAAAAAGCGTACAGGTTTGCGGGATGCACCGTAAAATATTCGCTGATATACCTGGTCATAAGGTTTGATGGCTGCCGGCAGGCGCACCCGTGCGGCGGCCGCGATCCGGTTGCTGATCTTCTCCACGGTCAGACCGCTGTCACCGCTGACCGAAACCGTGACTTCCGCCTGTTCCAGATGCCCGTCGTTTGACCTGGCGGTAATGTAGTAGTCGATAATTCCCGGCAGGGCCTCCAGACATGAAAATACGGTTTCCGGATAGACGGTTGTGCCGTTGATCTTCATCATCTGCTGCTTGCGCCCGGCAATCGGGCCGAGGCGTGGAGTGGAGCGCCCGCAGGCGCATTGTTCGTCGAAATACTGGCTGATGTCGCCGGTCTTGAAGCGCAGCAGCGGCATACCTTCCATCTGCAGCGGCGTAATAACTACTTCACCCTGCACGCCGGGGCCGCAGGGGTTGCCGTTGTCGTCTATTATCTCAAGGATGGCGAGGTCATGGTGCAGATGTCCGCCGCAGGCGGCTTCGCAATCGCAGAAGGATGTAATTGTCTCCGATGACGCATAGGTCGAATAAACTCTTGCTCCCCACAGGCTTTCCAGCAGACTGCCCGGCAGGCTCAATTGACAGTCATTGCCGCGCACCGGTTCGCCGATGCAGATGAGCTTTTTGACGAAATTGTGGTCGATCTTTTCGGCGTCCAGGAATTTACCCAGCTTTTTCAGGAATGACGGAACGCCGATGATGATGCTCGGCTTCATACTTGCGATAATTCCGGCATGGCTCTCCAGCGAATTCAGGCCGTTGCGGATAACTGCGGCGCCGACGGCCCGCACTCCCTCGCGATAAGCCAGGCCGGCAATGAAGCAGCGGTCCATCGTGCAGGTCAGCAATATCTTGTCCAGCGGAGTCATGCCGCAGGCGATGAAAGCTTTCTGTTCATTGTAGGCCAGGCGCCGCAGATCGTTTTCGGTGTAGACGATCGGCAGCGGAGCGCCGGTGGTGCCGGAGGAGAACGCGATGTCGCGGATGTCACATTCCGGCGCGGCGACAAATTGATTGATATTTCCGGCCAGATCATCTTTGCTGGTAAACGGCAGGGACGCGAGGATGTCAAAACTGTCCGCCGCCGTCACTGCTGGAATATCCTTGCATATTTTCGCGTAATACGGCGACTTGGCGCGGCAGTACTCAATGTGTTCCGCCAGCAACTGCGCCTGCTCGTCGCGAATCGCGCCGCAGCTTAGAATTTCCCGGTTCCGGTCATATATAAACTGTTTCATTAATTACCCGCTTTTTCCAGTTCGGCGATCTTTGCCGCCATAAGGTTTCTGACATAGACTTTCAGCTGGAACGGCGTCCAGCCGGCAAACTGCTCCGGACTCACTGCCGGCAGTTTATACATCCTGATGGAGCCGGGGCTGACCACAAACTGACGGTTCACCACGATTTCCGTTCCCAGTATTATAAACGGATATACCGGACAGCTGATCTTCGCCGCCAGCCGGAACAAGGAACCGTGAAACTGCCCCATCTCACGGGTGACGGATCTGGTTCCTTCCGGAAATCCCACCACTGAAACATTATGCTTCAGGATATCATCCGAAGCCCGGCGGATAAATTCATCAAACCCGATCCGGCCGATATTGTAATAACCGCCGCATTTGGCCAGCACCCCGAAAAACGGCAGCTTGAACGGCCATTCCCCCGCAATCTGCACCAGATCGCCGGGCCACATGCCGAACATGAACGCATCGGAGCCGGAACGGTGATTGGCGACAACAACCCCGGCGGACTTTTCAGCCGGCGCCAGGTCGTGATATTCCACCTTGATAAACGGAAAACTTGATGCCCGGATCACAAACCTGCCGTAGAATCTTATCAGGTTGCGCCATATTTTCCGGCGGAATGCCGACGTGACAAACGGCATTATCAAAATTCCGGGTATCCCGATAAACACACAGTAAATTAAAGTTGCAAGCACGAACCGCACATAGAAAAGGAAACTGAACAAGCGTACCCGGACTCCAGGAGATGCATCCATTTGCAACTGTTCCCTATATTTATGTTCGCCGCTTGCCTTAATCAATCACGCCTGTTGATGTTCGCTGATGATTTTATTCATGACACTGCATACATCGCCGAATGTGCGGATGCTTTTGATTTCCGAATATTTACGCAGGTCGATCTTAAACACGCGCTGCAGGCCGACAATCAGATCGACAATGTCCAGGCTGTCCAGCCCGAGGTCGTCAAACAGCAGCTTGTCATCCTGGATTTCGTTCTCGTCCAGCTCGAAATTTTTGACGAAAACCTCTTTGATCTTATTTCTGATATCATTATCGGTCATTATAATCGCTACCTCATTATTATCTCATCAAGAACTCATTATATATAATGGGTTTAATATATAATCGAAAGCCGAAAAATCAACCTTGGAACTAAGCGTTGAATCAACCTTGGAACTAAGCGTTGAATCTGCGGCAGACGAGCACGGCGTTGATTCCGCCGAACGCGAAACAGTTTTTGATGAAACAGTTGATTTTGGCTGAGGTCTGCTGCCGGATGTGGTTCAAGCCCTGACAGTCTTCCGCCGGCTGCTTCAGGTTTCTGGTTGGATAGATGACTCCGTCGCGCATCATCATCAGACACGCCGCCAGCTCAATGGCTCCGGATGCGCCCATCGTGTGCCCCAGCCCGCCTTTGAGGCTGCTCACCGGGACGCTGCCGCCGAAGACCTGGCGCAGCGCTTCGGACTCGGAGGCATCGCCCTGGATCGTTCCGGTCGCATGGGCGCTTACATAGTCGATGTCACCGGGAGAGACGTCTGCATCATGCAATGCGGCATTGATGCAGTCGCGGATGGCGCCGGCATCGGACTGGCTGATATGGCTGCCGCTGGCGGAGGTGTTGTAGCCGGCTATTTCGCCGAAGATGACGGCGTTGCGCGCCAGGGCGCTGTCCAGGGATTCAAGGACGATCACTCCGGCGCCTTCGCCGCATACCAGCCCGTCGCGCTGAGCGTCAAACGGGCGCGAGGCACTTTCCGGGTTGTCGTTGCGGGCTGCCGGGGCCGTCGCGAAGATGGATTCAAAAGAGCCGACGACCATGGAATTGACTTCCTCGGCGCCGCCGCAGAATGCCATGTCTAGGACGCCGGCGCGGATCAGCTGGAAGCCGAGACCGATGGCCTGCAGCGAAGAGGCACAGGCCGCCGCAGGACTGAGCACCTCGCCGCGGATGCCAAGCATCTGCGCCACATTCATCGCCACAGTGTGCGAGGCGCATTTGAAAAACTGCATCCCGGAAACGGCACTGATGTTTTTTTCCGTAAAGATCGTTTCAAAAGTGGCGCAGAGTTCACTGGCGCTGCCCATGGTGGAACTCATTATACACCCGGTGCGCGGCGCGGTGATCATCGCCGGAGCCGCTCCGCAGTGTTCAACCGCTTCAAGCGCGGCCAGCGCTCCCAGATGGGCGACCCGGCCCATGGAGCGGCGGTGCAGCCGGGGGATGACATTGATATTGTATTCCCCGGCGCAGGCCGCGATCTTGGATTGCAGTCCGTTGCAGGCCAGCAGTTCGTCCACCCGGCTGATGCCGGAGCGGTTTTGTTCCAGTCCCGCCTGCAGCGAACCGGCGCCGAAGCCGAAACTGCTGTTGAGTCCGTATCCTGTTATTACCACTCTGCGCATAAAATACCTCAATTACAATAATTTGTTAATTTGTCTGCTTCACGGGGAAACCGGTTAAATACACGACTTTGCCGGTACAAAGCAGGTTCGGCAGTGAACCGGCTTCCCATTTATAAGTGTTATCCGGCAGACGGTCAATGACCGCCTGCAGCTCCGCCGGCGAGTAACCGTTCCAGCGCGAAATCACCGCGTCCGTCAGCAGCGCCAGCGGAATGGCGGGAATTATATAGGTCCAGAACATTTTTCCCCATGAAAAAGACCCGGCGAACGGCATAAGAATGAAGATATGCGGAACCAGCAGAATCAACTGCGGGATGGCGCGAAACGGGTTCCATCCGCAGTAGTCAAACAGGCCGATCGCGCAATTATCCAGGCGGGCGCGGTTGATTACAGACTCCAGTTCGTCCAGTGAAAAATGGTGCATCGCGGAAAACATCAGCCTCAGCTCCGGTCCCCCGCATGAAGGATTCAGCGCGTCAACCGGGACGGCGGTATAGCTGACCGCGCCGCCGGAACGGCCGGCGATCCGCTCAAACGCATCCAGATTGGGATATTTGTCGGAGAGCTCCACCCCGGCGGCAGTGACGCCGTTTTCCCGCAGGTAGCGGAGCAGCGACAGCAGATAGCCGGAGCCGCCGGAACAATAATCGTGCAGTTTGTACAATCCGCTTTTGCGCATCATCCCGGCAATCAGCGGAAATACCGGTTCATACTGGAAGAACCAGGTCGCGAAACAGGAGAGAAAATCTGTCATTCCCCGCCGCCAGACGCCGGGGAACCAGTCATAATCATGCATTTCCTTGAAACGCCGCCTGGTCATGTTCTATCTCTCCGTAACAGCTTGCCGCTGGCGGTATGCTCAAGTTTATCGCAAATGTTGAATCCTTTCGGCACCTGGTAGGGCGCGAGGTTCGCGTAGCAGAATTTTCTCAGTTCATCAAGCAGTTCGTCATGATTTCCCGCATCCGTCTTGAAAACGATATCGGCCTGCGGTTTTTCCCCATAAAGCGCGTCTTTGACCGGGTAGACGCTGACATCCTCAACAGCCGGGAAGGAACGCAGCATTTCCTCCACCTCATACGGAAAAATTTTCATCCCGGCGAAATTGATGATGTGCTTTGATCTGCCGGCGATCACCAGCTGCCCCGATCCGTCTATAACGCCGAGATCGCCGGTATTGAAAAAGCCGTTTTCGCAGACCTCCCCGCGGCGGCGGAACGGACACAGATAGCCATCGAACATGCCCGGAGAGCGCAGCATGATGGTGCCGACGCCGTTTTCGTCCGGTTCTTTGATGCGCACTTCGCAGGGCGGCAGCGGCCGGCCGACAACGCCCGGCCTGAAATCTTTTTCGTCCAGGTCGATGCACGGCAGTCCTGCTTCAATAATGCCGTAGGCCTGACGGGGACGGATATTGAATTTAGCGAGGAACCGCTCCGCCAGTTCGCGGTCCATCGGCATTGCGGTGGTAACGGCCAGACGGGTGTGCTCCAGCATCGCGGCGTTGAAGGCGGAAGACTCGCACATCAGATGATAGTGGAACGGCGACATATAGAGCAGAGTTATTTTTTCAGTACCCAGCAGTTGCGGCATTGAGAGCGCGGCGGGGGATTCGCAGATGGCAATGGCCGCGCCTTTGCGCAGAAACAGCAGAATGGTGACGACAAAGTGGTATGCCATCGCCAGCACCCAGAGCACCGTGTCATCACTGCTGATCTTGAGCCCGGCATTCGCTGAATCCGTGCGGGCGAGAACCGACTCGTGCGAAATGATTACCCCTTTTAAACCGGCAGTAGTCCCGGAGGTGAACCGGATGAAGGCCGGATTAAGTTCTGACAGTCCGGGCGCGACTTGTGATTGTACCGCAAATTTTTGCAGCAGCATTTCATCGCCGGCGCAACTGAACCGCGACATTTCCGGCATCGCCTGCCAGCCGTCCGGCAGCGGGGATGTCGAGATCAAAGCATCCGCGCCGACCTGTTCGCAGATATGCCTGACTTCCGCTCCGGGCAGAGTGAATGACACCGGTATCTGCACCGCGCCGGTTTTCAGCAGCGCCAGGGACAGGACAATATGGGCGGCGGAATCGGGGCAGCGCAGCGCGACGCGGTCACCAGCACGGATGCCGATGGACGTGAGCACCGCCGCCGTCTCTTCGACCTGATTTAAAAGCGCGCCGTAAGTTGTCCTGACGCCGCGGTAGATGACCGCCGTCCTGTCCATTCTGCCGGAGTTTTCCCCGACGATGACGCTGTAAATGTTTAAGCTTTCTTTCAATGCCACTCCTTGTACCATAAAAGACACCTAATATATTGGAGCGATGTTAAAAATGCAAGCAGGCCGGAAGCATGGTAAATATGTTCCTTCGACATTTCGGGCATTGGGGACAACATATGGGAAGTGCTAAAATTCTAAAGTTCTAAAATTCTAAAGTTTTAAAAATCTAGAGTGCTAAAGTGCTAAAATTCTGAAGTTATTAACTTCTAAAAACTCCCATCCAGATTCTGTACAACTCCTTTTGTACATCCCTGCTGCATTCTTCCCATTCTTCCCATTACTCCCGCACATTGCGGCTGTATTCTGGAACTCAGTCATCCGCCATTGCAGCACAATTAATTCGTGTCAAACTTCACCCGCGCAGAGTATAACAAGGCCACTCCCGGGCATTCCATTTCAAAAACTGCCATGGGGCCTTCAGTGGTGTTTTCCAGGCGGACGGCTCCGGCGGGAGCGGATTGCAGGGTGTTCGACTGGCGCAGCTGAGCAAGTTCCTTTGGCGCCGGATAAGCCGGCGCACCCATCTTGCGCCATTCTGCGATGATGTTATTCTCCACGGAACCGAGACGCGTCAGTTCCGGCTGTTCAAACGGCCATGCCACGCGTACCGTGATTCCGGATGAATCACCGCTGCTGTTCCGCGGATAAGCGTAAACCAGCACCGCGGCATTTGCGCCGTCAACCGTGGCGAAAGCCCCCAGCAGCTCATTGCCGCCCGTTACCGGCAAACGTTCCGTCCCCAGACGGTTGAGCAGCTGATGCGCAAACCAGGCGGGTTTGCGCAAGCCATGCAGACTGAGCATGCCGTAGTTGCCCTGAAATTCGGACGACTGCACCCCGACCTGATCGTAAATGTCCGACAGGCACCAGAAGGCAAAGGCGTCAGCCTCCTGCGAAGCTTCGGCCATGGTTTTGACAATGAACGCGGCCTCAAGCGCGGTCTCCTTCAGCGGATCGTAAGGAAACCAGGAACGGCCCCACTCATTCCAGTGGACCTCGCCCGTCCAGCCGCGCGAATTGAGCTCTTTTCTCAGTCCGCGGATCACCCCGGGCGCAAAATGCGGAGAATCCTTGACCTTGTAACTGGCGGGGCCGTCAAACGGCGACAGCGGTTCGCTGGCGGAATCATTATTATAGACATGGGTGATAAGGTAGTCAGGCGGCGTTCCGTCACTGGCGGCAAAGTCCAGGAATTCGGCTATCCATTCGCCGCGCGCGGTCGAAGGGCCGCCCAGCCGCAGCGATGCGTCAACTGACTTCACCGCATGCCAGGTGGCGGACCAGAGCCGGAAGAAATCAGCTTTCGAACCGTTGAAAAACCCGGTCAGATTCGGCTCGTTCCAGCATTCAAAATACCACGAGCGCACCTCTTCAATTCCATAACGCTCGATGTGATGGCGGATGCCGCCGGAGACAAATTCCCGCCACTCGGAAAGATCGCGCGGCATACCCACGGAGTTTTGATCCGGCCAGCACACTGCAGGATCATCGGTCATCCCCTGCGGAGTAAAACACGTTGTATAAACCGGTTTGAGGCCCAGCGCCAGCAGAGCCTCGATGTTGATATCCACCAGCTGCCAGTTGGCCTGTTTCGACTTCTCCGCCTGAGGAATACGCCATCCGGTCAGCGGGTAATCCCACACCTTCATTTCCGGCGAATACATCGCGACGGCGCGGACATGACGCACTCCCAGCTCCTCCCGCGCCATCCGCAGATGCTCCAGCACATCGGCGCGCGAAAGCCAGCGGAACTGGTCGATGTTGCCGACTGCCTGCCAGGTTTTCCGCAACGGCCGGGCCGCGCCATCCCAGACGGGATGTAAATCAAAGGTCTCAACGGTTTCTTTATTCATAACTTTTCATCCTGTCTGCATAAAAATACGATATTGGAAAATACGAGCTACTGGCTCTGCCCGGCATTCTCCTGGCTGCCGCCGACGGGCAGATTGCCGATCAGGATATTGGGGTTGATGCCGTCTTTGGTGATAACTATTTTGGCGTTATCTTTCAGGGATCTTTCCACCATCTCTATCTGGCGGAGCTTCTGGGCGTTGCCGATAAAATACTTTTCCGCTGCTTCATTGACTAATTGTATCGCCTGCGCCTCGCCTTCGGCTTTTAAGATATTCGCCTGTTTTATGCCGTCGGCTTCCTTGATGGCCGCGCGGCGGGCTCCGTCGGCTTTGGTTTCCACCGCGGTGGCAAAATCTATCGCGGCGTCTTTGGCATTCTGAGCTTGAATAATATTATTCATCGTTTCCTGAACAGCCTGCGGCGGAGTAATATCTTTTAATTCAACTCTCACCACTTTCAGTCCCCAGTTTTCGATCTCTTTGTCAATGGTTTCAGCCAGCAGTTTATTCAGCATGGCCCGCTGACTGTTGACCTCCGTGAATTTCATGTTGCCGATGACATTTCTGGCGGTGGTCTGGGCGAGCATAATTATCTGGGTTTTGTAATCCTCCACTTCATAATAAGACTTCTTCACGCTCTCTTCATCGAATCTTACTTTATGATACACCACCAGCTCCACCTTGGCATTAAGATTGTCCTTGGTGATTATTTCCTGCGAGGCGATATTCGTCATCCGCTCGGTTATGTTCCGGTATTTTGCGCTCTCAATCACCGGGATGATCCAGTTGAATCCGACGGTAAGAAAACGGTTATATTTGCCGAGTCTTTCGATTACCCCGCGATATGTGGGCTGGACTATTCGAATGCCCGATAAGAAAAAGATTCCCGCCACGATAACAGCAACAATTGCGATGACCCCTGAAACATCCATAACTTCCCCCTTATAATTTTTGCTTGAAATGAGTGAATAACAGCTAACATCCCCTCCGTCGGAGATATAAAATATCCCAACATTCATTGAATTCAATTTAACGTCATTCGCAGGAGGTTAAAAATTTGAAAAGATCTATTCTGAGCTATTTATACCATAATAGATTTAAACAATTTTTTCATTATTATCTTCTTTTACGGTATCGTCAGATTCGGTGGCAGGCAATAATTTGTCGTTCTTTTCAAGCAATTGAATAAAAAACCATGACTCCTGTGAATAACCATATTTATGCAGAATACTTGTTATTAATGCTTTAATTTTTTGAAACGCGGCTGTTGCCATATTGCGAACAACTTTTAACCGGCTTTGTATTTCACTGACCAGCTTTTGGGCGAACAACGCTGAAAACTTAATGCACGGCTTGTCAACCCATTTGTCAACTAACCAGGCAGCAACTATCAGAAACGATGTGTTAATTACGACAATCAACGCTAATGAGAAGTAACTATTCAAACCAAGAGTTCCAGTCACAAATCCCATTATGCGATGTATAAAATGGCTTAGCATAAGCCAATGTAATACATATACACTATAGGAAATTCCCCCAAGAAAAACTAACGGTTTGAACTCCAGGATTTGTTTAATCCGATCGTTACACAGTATGAACGTGAAAAGCGACATAGCTCCGATCATGGGATACCCTCCCATGATGAATTCAATATCGTGCCAGTACTGGCTGGCTGGACTCAAATAGCATTGATATGAGCAACAAATTATCGCTGGAATCAAAAAAACATACGATATTGTATTTTTATATTTAAGAAATTTATCAACTTTCCAATTTTTATGAAAGTCAGCAAGCAGTACTCCAAATATAAAGGAAAAATAAAATGTGTTTTTAAAACAGATAATAAGGCTGAGCAATATTGCGATACGCAACACTTTAATCCAGTTTCCGATTATCAGGCAAAATCCAAACACCAGAAACGATCCCCATAACTCTGTACCGATCGTCCAAAGAGGCGGGTTATTATTAATATTTGCGGTAAGCGGGTTCATGAGAATATTATAAACGCATCTTAAATAAATATCATAATCCACCCACAACCTGTTAAACCAGAAATCTTTCGTCAATAAAAAACTTACTACAGGAAGAGTAGTAAACAATGTAACACCGGCCAATCGGAATGGACGTTTTACAATTGCAACTATAACTTGCGTCTTACATTCCGGAGTGTCAATATACTTATAACTAAGTACAAATCCGGAGTGTATGAAAAACAAGCAAACAGCCGCCTGTCCCGCAATCAATAAGCTGAAGGGCGGATAGTTGACCAACCAGCTATATGCAGGAACCGCCACCTCTGCGGATCCCCGTGTCAATCCCGGATATGTGAATATCAGTGTATGAAAGAACACGACGACCATACAAGCGCTTCCACGCAATGAATCAAGGTACAGCAGATGCTTTGTGTTCATAATTACTCCTCAATGGCATGAATTCTGCCAGGCGAGTTCCAGCTTTTTACTGAATCCTGAAATCGGTTGGAATGGAAATTCGGATAAATAAAAAGAGGGCGCACCCCGCTACGCTCTACCGGAGGTACACCACATACCCGAGGAAGCACGCAGACAGAATGCGCCCATACAAAGTATGAACACAATTCATCTAGCGCCGCTTCCTATCTTCTAAGTGGTGTTTTCCGGTAGAAACGACTAAATTACTGTTTTATGATTTTAAAATTAAACTAAAATTATATTTAAGGCTCCTTTAAAGTTATTTCTTGAATATATCACGGCATTTATAACAATGCCAGTTTAAGAAAATGGAGAATCCAGGCAGGCTTCCTTCTTCCTTGCGGAGTGGTGTTTTCCGGTTGTCTGCCTGGATTCATATTAATTATTCATTTATTTTATGGTGATAAAATTATTTTAAGTGTGTATTGCCGTTGCTAATATCTCCAACTCGGCATCATTCAGGATGCCGTCTGTCCAGGATAGAGTGATGTTCAGTTTTGCGCCGCGCCGGTTCATGAAAATACCCAGTCCGGGTGACGGGGGAATGCGCGGAACATGGTAAAGTTCTTTGACGGTTTCGCCAAGCAGCGAGTCGGAGTTGAATTCCATCTGGCTTAGCAGCGCGATCGCGGCGGTACCGGAAGTGGCGGGTTTTTGCGTGAATCCGGCCATGAGCGGCAGGGGCAGCGGACGGCAGAGCAGGCCGGCTTTGGTCAGGCTGTACGGCAGCTTTGTTTTCATATAGTTGTAGAACAAACCGATCTGCTGTTTAAGTCGTTCTGCATGTGAACTGGCTGACGCTGAATACATCGGCATCAGCGACCAGCGGTTGAAAAACAGTTCATCGCGGCGTCCCTGCCGCAGACTGACGGTCATCGGGCATACGCAGATTGAACCGGTCTCGCCGCGGTTAGTGAAAATGCGGTGCAATGCCTCCTGGATTACCGTCACCAGATATGGAGTCAGCATCATCGGCCCGGCTTCGCTTTCGGCGCGTTTCTCCAGCGCGGCGAAACCGGCTTCGTCGAGTTGAATGAGCGTGTAACGGTTGGAGCCGCCGGGCTGGCGGCTGAGTACTGACGGTGCGCACTGTTCACTGACGGCCTGCATTGCGCGGTTGACGGTGCGGCCGCAGGCAAACTGATGCCGCCATTCATTGAGCCACGGGCCTTCCTGCGCCATGAAGCCGGAGGCGTCCGGTTCCGCGCCGTTCCACAGGTCGTTCAGTAGCGAGACAAGCTGCTCTCCGCCTGCCGCGTCAAACAGGCAGTGGTCAAAATTGAGCGCCAGCCGGGAGGATCCGTCCGGCAGTGTCAGCAGCATGGCCGCGAGTTTCGGCATGTCAGCTTTAAACGGGGTATTGAGAAAGTCTGTCAGGCGCTGATGGCAGGCCTGCTCCGTGTCCGGTTCATGAACATCAGTGACAGTTAAAATATCCTTTGACACAATCCGGCGCGGGGCCTGCCAGTAGGGGGCGAGATTGAACCAGTTGCGCCGGAGTCTGCCGGAGAGGAGCGGAAACATCTCCTGGAGTTTGCGCAGGCATCCGCGCAGTTTGTCAGAGTCGGGAGTTCCGGCGAGATGCGAAATTATCAGAAACTGGTAATCGCCGCCGGGGGCGGCCCGGCAGTTATACTGCATGCCCTGAACAATCCAGTCAATCCCGTTCAGGTAGAAGCGGCGCGGATTATTCTGCCGGGCGGTCATAGAGACTGTTCTATCCTTTGGGCAAAGGTCTTAAGACTGCTTAAATCGGCTTTGGTAATTCCCGCCTGGATCAGCTGCACGCCGAATTTATTCTCAATCGCGATAAGCAGTTCCACAAAGGCCATGGAATTGATGCCCAGTTCATCCAGCGAAGCGTTTTCGTTCACTTCGGACTCTTTCAGGCGCAATATCAAGGCGATTTCATGTTTTAAAAAAGCCTGTATTTCCGCAGTTTTCGACATTATTTATTCTCCTGTTTTACAGCTTTATTCTTTATCTTCGCTTGTTCTGTTTCCTGCCCTGAAATTTCATTTTAACCACAGAGACATCCCGCAGTCGCGGGACTAACCCGAGAGTTAGCAAGGCACAGAGAAAAATTTCTAATTTAATTTTATCTTCCGCTTTATGATTCCTGACTTCCATGCCTTTCAATAAGGTATGTTATGCCGTTAATATTTACAAGCTGCCCGTTGTGCGGTTTGAGAACGGCGCTTATCAGGCGCACCGGATCGGGCAGCGGAGTTGCAAGCGCCGCAGGCTCCGCCGGGACGTCGCGGTTTTGCGCGGAACGGGACAGAGATATTTGCATATTCAATGCTTGATTTCCCAGCAGCAGACAGGCGGCCATGCATGGCGCTTTGCTGTCGGCAAACGCCGAGGTATCAGCGGGCAGTGTTGTACCGCCTTTTTCATAATTGGCGAGGACTTCGGAAAGCGGCGAACAGGATTCGATTTGCAGCAGCAGCACGTTGTCACAGGTACCCTGTTCAAGCCAGCACTGCGCCAGCGTCAGGCCGTTGGCAAAGCTCGCGTCAAAGTTGACCGCGGTAACCGCCGGGCCGCAGATATTGAACAGCTTGGCGATATATGACGCCGCCGCATTGTGGCTGGAATGGGCGAATTTTATCGGCGAACCCTGGTCAACGCCATAGTCGATCAGGTCATCAATGAATTCCGAAGTGGTATTCTGGTCACCGAGCCGGGAAGTGACAATAATTCCCGTCTCCGCCAGGCCTGCTCCGGCAAGACCGGAGCCGTGCAGCGCTTCCATGGCCGCTCTGACTCCGGCGGTGATGAACGCGCTGCAGCCCCTGAGCTGTTTCTTCAAACCGTCTTCGGGTGGATCGTTGACCGGCAGGACGACTCCGGCCGCTGCTGCCAGTTCCCGCATCATGGAGCCGCTGTTTGAACAGTATCCAAGTCCGTTTATCTGTATCATTGTTCCGCCCCGCCTTCGTATTTCAGGATTAACGCGCTGTTGCATCCGCCGAACGCCAGCGAAGTGGATAACGCATACCGCGCCGCCACTTTCATTGCCGCCGCCGGAGGAAACGGAATTTCCGGGTCCTGATTTTGATATCTGCAACTGCCGGTGATCTGCTGTCTGCGCAGCATCAGCGCGGTAATAACCGCTTCAATCGCGCCTGCCGCGCCGAGCGTATGCCCGGTTTTGCCCTTGGTGGAGAAATAGGGACACTGGCCGCCAAAAATTCTGGCGAACGCCCGGCCTTCCGCCAGGTCATTATGGATTGTGCCGGTGCCGTGGGCATTTATAAAACCGGTGTCCTCAGTTTGCAGGCCGGCGCAATGCAGCGCTTTTCTGATTGCACGTTCGATGCCGGAACCTTCAGGCTCGGGCTGGGTAATGTGTCTGGCGTCGCCGCAGGCGGCATAGCCTGCGACATACATGCCGGAAATACGTTTCCGCCGTGCAACCGATTCCACGGTTTCCAGTATCAGTACCGCCGCGCCTTCGCCCAGGTTCAAGCCGTCGCGGTCGCGGTCGAATGGACGGCACAGGTGCTGCGACGTGACTCCCAGTGAATAGAATCCGGCTCCGGAGACGCTGTGCAGCTCATCGGCACCCCCGGCGATGACGATATCGCAGATGCCGGCATTAAGCCACGACGCCGCGATGCCGACTGCGTCTGTGCCAGACGCGCAGGCATTGTTTACAGTCATGGCGGGACCGCCAAGCGCGAGTTGTTTTTTGACATATTCCGCGGGATTGCCGGCAAAAAATCTATCGAGGGATGCTTCATCCAGCACCTGTTCGCGCAGTTTACGGTGGAAATCCATATCGTTAAGAAAACTCGCTGATGTGGCGCCGATACAAACGCCGATTCTGGATGTATCGCTGATTTCATTCAGGCCTGCGTCATTCAGCGCTTCATCCAGCGCCTGAGCCAGCAGATCAATCGAGCGGTGACGTCTGCCGCCGGAGTCGTATGCCGGGTCCAGCGGCGCCCTGAAAACGATCTGTCCGGTTTCAGATAAGCCGGTCAATCCGGGCGCGTCATCGCCCTGCAAACCGTCCAGGGTGGCGGCGCAGTTGATTCCTGCCGGGGAAATGCACCCCATGCCTGTAATGCAAACGCTCATTCAGCGACAGTATCCTGTGAGTTGATTTAATTAATTGAGTAATATACGGTGTTGCAGCTCGGAATCAAGCGAGCTTTACCGCTTCCATACGTTGCTGAAAATGAAGCATTGCTCCGGGTATTCGCGAATCACTTCTTCAAGCGACCTGACATATTGTCCGACCCAGGGCTGAACGGTTTCCGCAGCCGCCTGTTTGCGTTCCATTTCAGGATATACCGGATTATCGCACCGGACGTGATAGCCGCGCTCCCTGTGCTTGCAGACAAAGAACGGAATGACCGCGCTGGCGGTTTTCGCGGCAATCAGCCAGGCGGAATACGGGAATCCGGCTTTTGCACCAAGAAACTCGACCTCGACGGTATCGGCTCCGTAAGCCCGGTCGCCCATTAAACAGACCACTTCGCCCGAGCAGAGCGCGGAAGCGATCTCAACGCAGCCGTGGTCAGGTCCGTCCGTAAAAATATAGGCGATATTGCCTGCGGCACTGTTGATCTTCAGATGCGTCTTGACGGCGGGATTCGTTTCCGGACTCATGACGATATTCACCCGGCAGTCCAGTTTTTTCAAGCCTTCCACCGCCAGCTGCCAGTTTCCGAAATGCGCGCCGAGCAGAATGACTCCGGCAGTATGCCGTTCCGCCAGTCCGGCAAAGGTGTCATATCCGGTCGAGGTGTGCGTGAACGGAATCAGTCCGGCATTAAACGCCGCCCGGTCCAGCAGCATCCACGCCTGGTTGACAAAAATGCGGTAAATAAATGCCAGGCGTTTGAAAAAGTCTGCGTCCGGCATGATGCGGCGCGCGTAAGGCATGGCGCGTTTTACGGCAGCCCAGTCAAAAAGCAGATAATAAACGCAGATAACCGCCGCCATGCGCCGGGCATGTTTCAGTCCGGCGGTACGGAGCGCGAAATTAAAAAACATGAACCCGAAATTATTGCCCCGCTTAACATTCATTTTTTCCTGCTCAGCCATGCCTGCACCTCCGGATCAGCAGCGCGGCGACATAGACGATCAGCGCGGTCAGCAGCGACAGCGGCACGACTAGCACCGCCGCGCCGATCCACCATTCGATGATGCGCGAACCGAGCTGTTTGCAGACGGTATCGAATGTTATCTCCGTCAGCCAGCAGCCGTGGCGGATAAAATAGCCGGTTTCGATGCAGAGCAGCGGCACCAGCGGCGGCATGAAAAAATGCTGGATGTTTACGGCCATTATTTTGTTCAAATGCAGCCGCACCGCGGCATAGAGGATCGCCGCCGTATGAAATCCCGGCAGCGGCAGCGTGGAACAGAACGCACCGACTCCGGCGGCGGCGGCCAGCCCTCCCGGCGTGGCGTTTTCGACCAGCAGTTCGCGCAGCGCCAGCAGCGGATGGCGGAGAAAATGCTTCAACGGATTGGCGTCATCCGCGGTCTTAATCAGTTTTTTATGCGGAAACGGCAGCATTCTCAGCCCGACCAGATGGATGTTGATCAGCGTAATGCGGAAATTGTCGAGAAACGGGCGGAAGGAGGAGACGCGGTCTGCCGGATTTTCGGGATACCAGACGCGGACCGGAACGCTTTTCAACGTAATTCCCGCCCAGGCCGCTTTGGTCAGCACTTCTATCTCAAAGTTGTAGTATGAGGTGAGAAAATGCAGTTGTGCAATATATTTTACCGGATAAGCCCGGAATCCGGATTGAGCGTCAAGGACTTTGTGACCGGTTTCCACCATGATCCAGAAATTGGAGAAGCTGCGTCCGAAATTACTGCTGCCGGGAATGTGCCGCCCGGAAAAGTCCCGCACGCCGATGACGATGGAATGGTCGTCTTCAGCCAGAACCGGAAGAAAATTCGCAACATCCTCCGGGTAGTGCTGCCCGTCGCCGTCAATTGTGATCATATAGGTGACATTGCGCTCGTTCAGGTATTTCAGCGCGGTCAGAATCGCTTTGCCTTTGCCCATATTGCGTTCATGCGCAAGCACCGTAACGCCGCTCAGCCCGGACAGGATTTCCGCGACACTGCAGTCATTGCTGCCGTCGTCAATGACCAGCACTCCGTCAAGCGGCTGCTTCAAAGTCCGCTCCGCGACATCGCGGATTGTGCCAGCGTTATTATAAACCGGGATCACGCCCCAGACGGAGACTTTGCTGTTCATTTTCCGTCCTTTCCCGTCACGGCGGCCTGCAGTTTCCGGTAGAGACGCAGTTGATCACTTCTGGCATGAGGTGGAAACACCGCATGTTTGACGTTTTTGAACCCGTTCTTCAGCGTGTCGTACATCTGCTCCTTCGGCACCGCCGGGGAAAAATAAAAAGCCGGATAGAGTAAATTATGCCCGTCCGGGATTACGCCTTCGCGTCTGGCAATGGCCTCAATCGGAGTTCCGGGCAAAATGCGGATGCCCATAAAGATGAAAGCAGGCACCTGTTCAAGCCGGCTTATATTAGCAATGCCCTCCAGCAGCGTCGTTTCCGTTTCATTGGGGCCGCCGGCGATATATGAGCATGACACCTGGACTCCTTGTTGCAGAAATGCGGCGCAGGATTTCTCGACTGTGGCGAAATTATAATCCTTGCCGAGCCCGGCCAGTGTGGCGTCAGTCATGGCGTCCGCGCCGAGTTCCGCGGTTTTGATGCCGGAACGCCGCATCAGCGCGATGCTTGCACGGTCGAAATCAGCCGGGGTGAAAAACGCGCTCCAGAACACCGAAATTTCACGGGCGGCCATGGTTTCCAGCAGCTCAAGATAACTGCCGCCGGGATCGTTGAAGATCGAGTCGGTAAAATAGAACATGGCGGGATGAAATTTATCCCGCAGAAAGATCATTTCATCCACAATCTCATCACATGAACGCTGGCGGCAGCATTTCCCCTCCAGCAGCGGATAGGAGCAGTAGACGCAGTGGTGCGGGCAGCCGCGTTTGGTCTGAACCGGCAGGATGCCGGTTTCACGCAGATAGTATCCGGCAATATCATCGTCGTAATCGGCGCCGCTGAATACCGCGGGAAAATCTTTAGCATGGAGCAGCCGTTCAATGGGGTTTCCGCTTTCAACCGCCCGCGCCAGTGCAATCACCGCGGATTCCCCGGCTCCGGCAATGCCGTAATCGGCGCCGGTATAGTCAAGGACAGCCTCCGGCATCAGGGAGAAACCGGCTCCGCCGAGAAATATTTTCGCCTGCGTGGCGTTACGGATAAGCTTTACCGTATGGACAACATCATCGAGAAAGAAACAGGGGTTCAGGCTGTTGACATTATCTATATTTCTAATGCTGATGCCGATGAGCTGCGGGTCGAAATCAGCGATGGTCTTTGCCAATGCCGCGCCGGCAGACAGCAGGTCAAGCTGTTTCACCTCATGCTGTTCCTGCCGCAGCACTCTGGCGATAACTCCCGGCCCGAGCGGAAAGACCGGGTATGGATCAGTCGAAAGATTATTGGATATCAGCAGTATTCGCATCGGCTTTTTCCTTTAACTGTTGACGGGCGGATGCAAAGATCGCTTCCGGCGCGGTTTGAGCGGTACGGCGCAGGGCCGCGTTTCCGCCGGCGGTGACAGTCAGACAGATCAACGTACCGGCGCGACGGTATGACAGCAGCATGATTTCCGCATCACTCCCGGTGATAAAATCCGCGGCGGCATTCAGCAATCCGCCCCAGATATCATCTTCGTCGCGAATATAGAGCAGCGGCCCGCGCAGTCCCAGGCAGACGGAGGCGTCAACAACGGCACTGGTCGGCAGCGTATGCACGAACAGGCTGGAACGCCCCATTTCCCGCCCGCCCGCCACGTAATCCGCGAAATACGCGGCCTGATCGGATTCGTGTTCAAAATCATCGGCCGCCAGCAGCCCGACATTCTGCTCCGGCTTGAATTCAATCCCGCTGTCACGCAAGGCCAGGCCGGCGGCCAGCGTGAAGAGCTGCGCATCCGGCGAAAACCTTCTGAAATATGCCCAGTTGCCGCTTTTCCAGTCGCCGCCGGACAGCTGCTCTTTCAGTTCCCCGGGATTATTAAAGCTGTAGCGCGCTCCATCACGCAGCGATTCGCATTCAGATGAGCGGATAATGCTTCCGCCGGTTATTTGCAGGTGATCCATTGTGTATTCTTCATTGTTATTTGTCCGTGTAAACAGTCGAAGCGTAAAATAGTCTGATTAACTGAATAATTCAAGTTATGTGAAGACTGGTAAGAATGGGAAGACTAGGAGCAAACAATTGTCCGCACTGGTTTCATCGCCGCCTGTCAAGGACGGCGCTTTCCCATACTTCCAATACTTCCCATACTTCCCATACTTCCCATACTTCCCCTGCCCGTATTTATTTAGTTTTAGTGTTCTTGATTAATCCGGCAAACCACACTATTTTAAAAACCGAATAAAATGCAAAAAAAAGCTGGAGTTATATGTCATCAAAACAAGCATTCATTATCGGGGGAAGCCGGGGTATCGGCCGGGCGACGGCGGTCAGGCTGGCTAAACTTGGCTTTAATATCATCTTTTCCTGCCGGAGCGTTAGCAGCGAGGCGGAAGCGGCCAGGGATGCGGTGATCGCCGCCGGAGCGGCGTGTGAAATTGTCACGTTCGATCTGGCTGATCGCGCCGCCACGGTTAAGGCCGTGGAAGGCATAATTGAAAAATCTCTGCCGGATGTGGTAGTTTACAACGCCGGGATCGCCAGAGACAATCTGCTGGCGTTTATGACGCCGGATGAATGGGATGACGTCATGCGCGTCAATCTTGACGGCTTCTATAACGCGGTTCAGCCGTTTATTGTTCCCATGCTGTCCAGAAAAAGCGGACGCATCATCATTGTCACCTCCGCCTCCGGTCAGACCGGACAGGCCGGACAGGTCAA
>CAIMFA010000243.1 GCA_903840185.1 uncultured Lentisphaeria bacterium
AATCTCCGGCGAACTTGCCGGGGAGTCCATTTTACAGGGGAGATGCCCTGAAGGACTCATCCCCGCCGTTAAATTCGTCTGCTCATCAATTTTCCGCTGGGCTTCATGAACTAAAATTTCAATTTTCAGGAAAACTTCAGTTCCATACCAAATGTGGGACTGGGTATATATGATGACATGGGACAATTTACTGGGGGCCGGCTATGACGGGCGCAGATTGACTTCGGCGCAGCAGCTGCGTGGCTGGACTTCAGCTAGTGACGGGTCATATTCAAAATTATATTTCTGTGAATCCAATCCGCTGCAGATCAGCGGCGGAACACTTACCCGCTCTTATGCTGTGAACAGATATACCGGCGGTTATGCGATTGACGGCGCGTTTGCTTCCGCCAAAACCTCAAGTAAAATCACCCGCATCCCCCGTCCGTCGGCATTTATGGCAATGACGGAATGGTTTTCCACAGTGAATCTGCTGGGTAATCCTTCCGGTTCCGGGATTTCCAATCCGCAGAATCAACTGGATTTGCTGCCTGCGCATTTCGCCACAAACAATTATCTGTTCGCAGACTGGCACGTTAATGCGATGAAGACAAAAGAAACCTGGGGAGGCGGTAACGCGAATGACCCTAAAGGCATCTGGATAAAATCAAAATCCGCATTGTAATCTTAATAACAACTGTGAAATGGCGGTAAGTGAATCCGATGTGATTATTTGAAGTCAGCAGAACAGTAATTGAAATATATAAATATTAAGGAATTGCCAGTGAACATCAAACTGAAGACTTTTTGTGTGTCTGTATTTGCCGCCTCTGCCGTGCTTTCGTCAGGTTGTTTGTCCGCTGATAACGTTGCGGCCAGTGAAGGTTTTGAAGGCAGTTTCAACAGTACAGGCGTTTATGAGGGCTGGTCGGACAATTCGTCATGGGCGCCGCTGGAAGTAAAATATGAACGGGAAACAACCAATCCGCATTCCGGCAAATCCGCGCAGAAGATTATCTGCACAAAATTTGGCGGCGGCGGAGTACAGTTTGTCTGTAACAAGCCGGTGTCCATCGAAAAAGGCAGAATCTACAGACTGGGAGTCTGGGTTAGAGGTGTTACGGCTTCCGGGCTGATTGATTTGAATGTGCGTAAAATGGATAAACCGTGGAATACGCTTTTGTCTCAGACTTTCAGGATTGGCAATGAATGGCAGTATGTCGAACTGCTTCAGGAGAGCTCGCAGACCGATGCCAACTGCTGGTTGATGATACGGTTTTCCGCCAAGGGGGAAGTTGTACTGGATGACATGAAATTTGAAGAAGTGGATGTTTCCAGTCTGACTAAAAAACTCGCCTCGCGTTCCGGCAATCTGGTTGCCAACGGTGCATTTGAGCTTGGCAGTGCCGGTTGGGGGTGTACAGAGTTTCCAACCAATTATTTTCATGGTGATGAGATGATTCAGCATCAGCGGAATCATACTTTTTCTGCTGAAGCAGCTTACGAAGGCAAGGCCGGATTCCGGCTTAATTTACCTCAATTCGCCGCGGCCTATCTTTCGTCGCGTTACCTGGAATTAAATCCGACGCATGAATATACTATCTCCTGCATGGCGCGCGCCAGCAGAGTGGCGAGTATCGCGATCGGGGTGGCTGGCGGTCAGGATTCAGGCAATAAAACCATCACTCAGCCTGTGACGATTGGAAAAGAATGGCGGAGGGTCCAGGTAACTGTAAAAGCGCCGATGGTGGAGAAGATGTTGATGTGTGTCAGAATCTTTTTTGACGTGCCAGGCACCTACGATATTGACAATGTCCAGATCGAACAAGGTAATAAAGTTACGGATTTCAGACTGGCCAATGGCGCAGATTACGGTATTTCCGGTATGCCGGACTCCGGTTATACAAAACAAGGCGGACAATTGCCGGTTAATCTTGTTCGTTATACAGCAAAGCCGGAGGATTTGACTGCCAGTGAATTAGCCGTGCAGGTACTGGACTTCGCTGAAAAAAGCATTTTCGAAAAAATGGTTGTTCTGGACAAGGGGCAGACTGCTGCCTTGCTGGCTTTGCCGACAGAAAAATCCGGGGTTTTCCGCGTGGAAATCACTGGACGCCGGCATGAATTGCTGGCTCAATATATCTATGCGGTGATTCCTTCCGGGCTGGACGATTTTAAGGCCGGTGAACCGGCGCAGTCATTTTTCGGTACTCACGTTACGCGGATTACTGATGATGCGCTGGATTTTGCGTGGCTG
>CAIMFA010000244.1 GCA_903840185.1 uncultured Lentisphaeria bacterium
ATGCCGGCAAAGTCAACAAGGCGCTGCGGCCGTATTTTGATTACGGTGTCCACCTTTTTGAACGTCTCAGCGTCGAGGAAAAGCAGATTTTCACCTACACGCAGATGCAGTGCGCCATACTTGACGCACTCGACAATTTTACTCATTTGCAAATCCAGGGGTGCGCCGGATCCGGGAAAACCGTCATGGCGGTTAAAAAAGCGATTCAACTGGCAGAGCAGGGTAAGCAGGTACTGCTGCTGTGTTATAATCAATTGCTGGCTGAACATTTAAAAAAAACGACCGAACAGTATCCCGGCATTACCGCGATGGCGTTTTTTGATTTTGCCATCGAGAAAACCGGCACCAGCGCCAAGGAGGCGGCTGAAGGCCTGGACCGTCAGGAGTTCTGGCAGGACGAGCTCCCGCAGAAACTGCACGATTACCTTGACTGCGCCAGGCTGTGCTACGACGCCGTGATTGTTGACGAAGGGCAGGATTTTTCCGCCACGGTGTGGATAGTGATCGAAAAACTGGTCAGCCGCGACGGGCATTTTTATATTTTCTTTGACCCGGACCAGAACCTTTATCAGGACGAACTGGCCTTGCCAAAACTGCCGTATCCGCCGGTCGCGCTGAATAAAAACTGCCGGAATACCCGGAGGATCTTTGAAGCGCTGAAACCATACTCGAACAATCCCAAGCTGGAAATAGTTGACGGGGCGCCAGATGGCTCCGAGGTGTGGGAATATACCGAGCCGGATCCGGCACTCCGGCGGAAAAAGCTGGCGGAAGTCCTGTCCAGGCTGCTGACGGAAGAACGTCTCCACCCAGCGGATATTGTGATTCTAGGCGGGCACTCGCCCGGGAAGAGCTGTATCGGCGGCGATATGCAAGTCGGCGGCTACCGGATTGTCATGCACCCGGCAGTCATGCCGAATGAAATCTATTACTGTACTTATATGAAGTTCAAGGGCTGCGAGGCCAAAGCCGTAATTCTGCTGGATGTCTCCGCCGCCGACCCGCGCTGGCGGGATCCCGCGGCTCTCTACACCGCCATATCCCGCGCCAGGCATCTGCTGGTGATTATAAAAAAATAGCCGCAGAATGTGTCGACTTCGCGGTTTTCATGTCCTCGAGTATTTTGATTCATCTCTTCTATCAAGCCTGCCGCCGCATTGCGGGCATTTCGAAGGAAGACGCTTTAACAGTAGATTGAAGGCAAGCACAACCGGATTGTCAGCCCGGATGATGTATGTTTCCGACCAGGCGCATTTCGGGCAAGTCATTCTGTAAATTTTTAAACCGATCCGCATAGCCTTGATTTTCCGCCTTTCCTTATAAACCAAATATAATCCCAAAGGGACGACAATTTATGTCGTGGTCAGGTATTGGCCTCGATTATTTTTCTTCCGGCGTCGGCAACTTTCTCCCGCAGCCACTCCGGTTCCAGTACCCTGATTCTTCCGGCTTCGGCCAGAATCCATCGCATTGCGTCAAATTCTGTAACGGGCTGCAGAACAATGATTAAGCTGCCGTCCGGCTGCTGCGTTAATTTAAATTTCTTGGCTTTCTGCTGCTCCTGCAGATAAAACGCTATGCTGGCATCGCAATGCAGCGTAATCCCGCTGAGCTTCGGGTAATTAAACAGCCCGTTCCGGCGTACATCCTCCACAATTGCCTGATCTATTTCAAATTCCAGTTCGGTCAATTCCACCGACTTTATCCGGTGGATGGCAAAAATCTTCAGTGTATCGTTCTCTATTCTGCCTTTGACATACCAGATGCCTTTATGAAAGGAAACGACATGTACGTCAAGCTGCTGGTCGGAATGGTTGTTGTCCTGAGACTTGTAGGTGATTTTTACGGCGCGGCGCAATCGCCATCCGTCGAACACGGTTTTAAAAATATCCGGATCAATCTCAACGTTAATGCCGGAAGCGACAATCAGCGATTCAATGAACGCTTTATCCAGAAATTCCGAATTGCTGGTGGCCAGCTGCATATCCACGGCATCCCGGATCGAGCCTTTCAGCGGCTGCGGCATCATGTCCTCCGCCAGCCTGGCGCCGAGCAGTGATGAAGTCATTAATTCTTCACACAGCGGCGGACATTGAAACTCCCAGTAATTGCTGGTTAAATAATAGCCGTTGCGCTCCGCGTCAAACTTTAACGGGGCATCAAATTCACCCTTTAAAACCTCAATATCGCGCTGAACCGTCCGTGCCGTGCAACTGATATTCAAATTTTCATTTATATCCATCTGCTTCAGTTGATCGGCGAACGTTTTGCTGTTCGGATAGCTGTTCTGCTTCAACTCGGCAATAAATTTTATCATCCGCAGTAATTGCTTCTTATTTACCGGCATAATCCCTCCGTTTTACTTAAAAATATCACCTGTAAATCTGAATGCAACCCCGGCAACGACATAAGATGGCATGGGTTCCAAGTGTAGAATATGTACATAAATCATGCATAACCCCGACGTATTTTCAAGAGTCGAAAATGAGCCTGCATGTTTAACTCCTAAAGGCGGATGCTATGAATATTGATAAAAAAAGATTTTTCGTTGACGCGGAAGGCAAAAGAATTGAGCTGTATAAATTAAGTCCGGCGGAACTGGGCGAAATCATGGCGCTCATGAGACGCGACCCGTCAAACAGCATTCCCGATGACGCCGAATTATGGCTGCGGATCTATTTTGAGAGCAACCCAGCCGAATGGCCGCCTGAATATCTTCAGGCGCTCGAGTGTAAACAGGTGGA
>CAIMFA010000245.1 GCA_903840185.1 uncultured Lentisphaeria bacterium
AGTAAAGAAGTTTTTGTGAATTTTAAACGGGAGGATCGTTTCCCGTTCTGGCGAACTGGTAAAAAATTTGCAAGCGACCGGGGCACTTCCGTCCGATGATATTTTCATTCCGGCATATGAATTTGCTTCCCCGCTGAGCCTTGTATTGGTCCAGATTCCCCAGCGCAGTGGTTCATTTCTGATATTTATCGCGGTGATTTTTATATTTAAAACGCCATTTGCGAGAAGAGTATACTGTTTAACCAGTTTTACGCCGGTAATTGGACTTTCCGGGCCTTCGAGCGTAACAGACTGATTCGTTTTACCGGTAACCCGGTATCTGCCATAGGCGTGATACGGGTCTGAAGGCCATGGCGAACGAGATTCTTTTTTTGCGTTATTCAGATTCTGATGAGTCCACCATTCGCTTTGCGGAGCGAGCCACACTTCGAATCCGTAGTATGCCTTGTCGGACGGATTGACGGCATCGATTGCCGGAACCATGCTTTCCGTTTCCTCAAGCAGTGCCGGGGTAAAAAGCAGAATATTTTTACCGCCATTCTTTTTGAATGCGATCAAACGGCCGCCTGGATATGGCAGGATTTCAGCTTCCATCTGTGCATTACTCAAAACAATAATACTGGATTTCAGTTTGCTCCTGCCGTCAGATTCAGATGCCTGAGCCGCCGGAATAATAAACAGCGCCAGCAATGTCAGCCTCAATATGACCTGGATATTCATCATTATGATCATCTTTCCGGGGATAGTTGCATGTTCCATTTTAAAGCCGATAATATCCGTTTTATTTGCGGGAAATTAAAAACTTGCCAAGGCGTCTGGCCTGGCTGAAGTATCCGGTTGGCATTGGCCCATTTTCCGGCATAGATAGATTCAAAATATTTTTTCAACGGCGGATAATCGTTGTAAATGCTCAGCAGTTCAGTTTGATAGCCATCGGCTGAGATTTCGATTTCCGCAATAAGCGGAATCTGATTAAATGCATAAACCCCGCTTTTGCCTGTTTTAACGGCAGTGACGGTGCCGTTAACTGGCAGAACATTGACTGCGGCATTTGCGATCGGCTTACCAGTGACAGAATCCGTTATTCTGCCCCGCAGTGATGGAGTAAGCACGGACGGCCCGGAAATGCCGGGCGGAATAAAATAGAATGGATTGGTGAATGCGACCTGATCCAGTTCCTGATATTCGGTATGAATCTCATTTTCGCAACTTGCCGCATACTTGAAAATATCCGTGAAGGCTTTTTTCGCCGGGCGTTTTCTGCCGTAGACCTTGACGATGAACCAGCAGGATGAACCACTGTTTAAATTAAATTCAATATCGCACCGGTACTGCCTGAGCTTCTTCTTTTCAATATCAATAGTTTTAAACGGCCGGCCATTTTTATAGACAATGATCCAGGAGATATATTCAGTATCGACCGGGCTGGAGGCAGCATCAATTCTGATGGTATGCCTGCCGCCGCGATGCTGAATGACGGAGCCGGGAAGATGTTTGCGATCCGCTTTAGCCAGAATTACGGGACCGCTGGTCATGAATGATTTGCCGGATGAGATGGAAGTCAGGAAACTTTTCTCGTTGAAATGCTTCTCATTGCAATATGCGTAAGTCCGCAGTGAGCCGATCTGATGTCCAGGCCCGATGCCGCCATCCGTCTCGGCGACTCCTGGTATTTGGTAGCCGAGATTGAGCAATCTGAACCAAAGATTCTGGTAAAATATCTGTTCCGGATTATAGCCCATTACCGCCATGGTGTCATAAAGCCTTCCGGCAAGCAGGTCAAAACAAATATCGATGCCGATATTTGTCGCAATCAGCGCCGCTTTGTCATTATTCCGCCACCAGCTTGTCGGATGCGGCAGCATACATATTCCGCCCTGATCCTTCCATCTTTTCAGTTTGAAAACCGGCGGTTCCGTGGAAAATGGAATCTGCTCCGCCGGATTGCCGCACTCACCAGTTGAACTTCCTGCAATCTTGAAATAATTGATGTCATGATAATCTTCATAACATCCATACGGATCGGCAAGCAAAGGAAATTTCCACCAGCAAATATGACCAAACCTGGTTTTGGGAAATTCCGCTCCCATTCTCACGGTCAAATCACCGGCAGAGACCGCTTCCAGAAAGGCGGATAGTCTTTTGCCGTCATGGCCTCTGGACGAAGTGCTGCTGGTCATCCAGCCCTGACATACGCTTATATAGTCAATACCATTTGCACGAAGAAAATTGCGGAATCTTTCTGTTTTCTCCGGATAATTCACATGATTGTGACAATCGCCCGTAAAAAGGCCGTGCGCCCTGAAGTCAAACCATGTTTCAACGATAAATTCAACCGTGCCGTCATGAGGAATTTCAATAATCCGCTTAACCGGCACTATTTCAGAGAAATGCGATACTTCCACGAGATAGATTCCATTTTCCAGCGCTGTCACGGAAGCTCCGGGAGAGAAGATTTCGCGGATGGCTGCATTGGATTTTTCCGGCGAACCGTCCCGGCATGCAAATATCCGGATAACCGCCGGAAAAAGTTTCCCGGTAGTTTTACTCGTTACTTTTATCTTAAGGCTATGTTGCATTGTCATCTCTTTCTGTTATGAATGATTACCGCTGCCCTTTATCCGGATTAATACGGCGCCGGAATATTCAACCGCGGATAATATACACCATTCATTTCAGAAAACTCTATTTCTGCTACTCCGGTAAGCGAAAAAGCAAACCGGCTGACTGGAAACGGCTGCAGGTTAAGCAGGAAAGATAATATCACATTGAGTGAACCGCCATGGGCGAATATGGCGACAGAAAGGTTACGTCCTTCATCTGATGGTACGAATCCGCCGTATCTGGCGTGGATTCCAATTTTCTTCAATTCCTGCAGTAATGGCGGACAAATTCTGGACATCAAGTCAAAAGCCCCTTCGCCGAGTTCCGTTTTCCATGTGTCTTCGGCGAAATTCTCACGCTGCTGCCGCATAATTTCCTCGAAACGGGTGCTCGGCGCTGTTTTCAGTTCCGGATTCGGCATCCATTCTTTCAGGAAATCACAGAGAACAAAGTTCCGGCATCCTTTTTCGACAGCAATTTCCGCGGTTTGAATTGCGCGACCCAGGTTTGAACATAGAATCACGTCTATTTTTTCTTTTTCAAAATATTGGCGCAGTTTAATTGCCTGCTCAACCCCGGTGGATTCGGAGAGAAAGCCTTGGGCCTGCCTGCCCGGAGTTGCAAACGGATCTCCGGCGCTTTCAGCATGTCGTACGAGAATGATTTTCATATAAAACTCCTATTTCAAATGATTAAAATTTATCATGGAAACTCAGGAAGCGGGGCATTCCCGGATAAAGAGTCACGGTGAACTCGTAATTACCGCCGGATAACCGGCGTAGTTCGAGCAACTCGCCGCTGGCAAGGTCATACGCATTCTGCCGGGGCTCGGAAATCGCTATCTGGACAATTGTTGTAACCGGTCTCTGCAAGGCGCTGAATATGATGAAATATTCTCTGCCGTGGACATGAATCAGTTCCTTGTACGCCATTACGTTCCCGGTGTGGTATCTTTGTGGAACTATACCAAGGAAAGTGCATAGTTTGATCAACGTGTGCGTTTTGATATTCTCATCAACTTCATAGTTGTACACCGGATCAAGCGAATCCGGGGAATTATTGTATCCGGCAAGAAGAACAGAACCGCGCCCATATTTTCGTTGCACAAGAACAGCTCTACTCAAGCCGTCCCGAAGCAGAACGTCGCCTTCTGTAATGACCTCACGACTGTTGCCGTGCATTAATCCGCCGCCGAATGATTCAGGAAATGCCACTTCTGATTTCAGGCATTCTCCATATTTGACGTTTTCCAGGCCGAATATCTGCCGCAGGAAAGTGCGTTGAACTTTATCTCTGCCGATAGCGCAGGTTTCTGGAAACACCAGCAGATTCAATCCCTTTTCAACACTGGTCAG
>CAIMFA010000246.1 GCA_903840185.1 uncultured Lentisphaeria bacterium
TCCCGTCCGCGCTGCTGCCGGATTATTATTATATAAAGTCTCCCAGAAGCGAATTTTTTGAAATCAGGAAAACGATTTCCGACTCATCGGCGGGTAAAATCAAAAAAGAAATCAAAACCAATAACCCGTTTTGTATTTATTCCGAATTCAATGAAGAAACCTATTTGTGGTCATTTGTTCCGGTATTTGACGCAAAAAATAATAAAGCGGCATATATTGTCAGCTGCCGGAAAGATGAGACCATTCATTCCTTTAAAACCTCAAATCTATTTTTCACTTTAATGATTCAGATCGGACTCTTCCTGATCTTTGTTTATTTTGTCCAGAGCAACGAATTGAAGGAACGGCTGAAGTCGGAAATGAAAAAAGTTGAACTGGCGGCCAGAGCGAAATCGCTGTTCCTGGCGTCAATGAGTCATGAAATCCGCACCCCGATGAACGGAATCCTGGGAATTTCCGAACTCCTTGAAGAATCGCCGCTGGACGAAAAACAGCGCAAATATGTGGAAATGATCCGCAACAGCGGCTGTTCGCTGCTTACCATCATCAACGATATTCTGGATTTTTCGAAGATCGAATCCGGTAAAATGTCTTTGGAATCTCACGAAATGGATGTTGAACGGTGCGTGGATTCCTGTTTTTCGCTGCTCCAATACAGCGCTCAGGCCAAAAAACTCGATCTGCGTTTTGAAATACCGCCGCACATTCCGCGAAAAATTATTTCCGACACGGTAAGATTGCGCCAGATTCTGTTGAATCTGCTCAGCAACGCCATCAAATTTACTGACGCCGGCGAAATCTGCCTGACGGTCGGGGCAGTCCCGATCCGCGACTCGGAAGAGATTTTCATGGAATTCGCGGTCAGAGATACCGGCATCGGCATTGACAGTAAAGTATTGAGCAGGCTGTTTATGGCATTCGAGCAGGGCGACGCCTCCTCAACCCGCCGTTTCGGCGGCACCGGGCTGGGACTGGCAATCACGAAACGCCTGACCGTATTGATGGGCGGCGACGTCCGCGTGGTCAGCACTCCGGGCAAAGGTTCCACTTTCACCGCCTCTATCCGCACAACTCCGGTGAAAGCTGCTGACAAATCAATTAAAACGGTCAGAAACTACAGTGCTCCGGCCATGAATGTGCTGCATGAAGAACTCAAAGACTTGCGGATTCTGCTGGTGGAGGACGACAGAATAAACCAGGCAGTCACGCTGACTATGCTGGAAAGCGTCGGAGCTATCACCACCCTGGCGGAAAACGGTCAGAAAGCACTGGAAAAATTGAAAAACAATCCGTATGACATAATCCTGATGGACTGCATGATGCCGGTAATGGACGGTTTTACCGCCACCCGGGAAATCGTCAAAATCTTCGGCACGAATCACCCGCCGATCATCGCCCTTACCGCCAATGCCATGTCCGGAGACCGCGAGCACTGCCTGCAATACGGCATGAATGATTTCCTCTCCAAACCCATCTCCAAAGCCAAGCTGCTCGAAGCCATCCGCAAATGGAACCCGAGGCGCAGGACGGCTAAAACCTGAAACTGAACAGGTTTAAATCATTTTCCGGAATTTATTTAAACGGTTCTTGATAAATCTCAATCTCCCGATATTTTACTCCTGCATTTTAAAACTGAACGTAACGAAAGTCTCTGGACTGGCAATTTATTTTCTGACGAATGATCCGGGAATATTGCTCTTTCATGCTTTTACAAAGGAAAAAAATGAGTATTGAGTTTAAGACCGAAGCCGACAAAGTCAGTTATGCGCTTGGAATGAATATCGGGGAATCGCTGGTTCAGCTTCCGGTTGAACTGAACCCGGACATTATCGGCCTGGCCATTAAGGATCTGCTGGCCGGCAATCAGCCCGCCCTGCCCGAAAACGAATATGTCGCGGTGATGAAGGCGTTCCAGAACAAAATGCAGTCTGCCGAACAGGAAGCCTCAAAAGGAATAGCGCTCCAGAACACTGCCGAAGAAAAATCGTTCATGGAAGACAATAAAAAAGCCGAAGGCGTTGTCACCACCGCCAGCGGACTTCAGTATATCGTCTTGAAAGAAGGCAGCGGTGCCAAACCGGGCGCGGATGACACGGTCAAAGTCCATTACGCCGGATCACTGCTGGACGGAACTGAATTTGACAGCTCCATCAAGCGCGGAGAACCCGCCGAATTCGGCGTCACTCAGGTGATCAAAGGCTGGACCGAAGCATTGCAATTGATGAACGTCGGCAGCAAATACCGCTTGTTTGTCCCGTCCAAACTCGCTTACGGCGAACGCGGCGCCGGACAGGCTATCGGCCCATGTTCCATGCTGGTTTTTGACGTCGAACTGATCGACATTCTCTAATTTCTAAGATCATTAACCACAGAGACACAGAGGATACTTAGGGTTTAACAGCCGGAAAGTCATGAAATCTGAGCTTCGATTTCTGTGGTTACGCGTTTTCAGAATTGGACTTACCCCGAATAAGGATTTCTTTGTGTCTTGCTAACTCTCGGGTTAGTCCCGCGACTGCGGGATGTCTTTGTGGTTAATCAAGTATTCAGCCGGTCAAAACAGGGTCGGCTGGAATGAGCCTTCCGGAGGAATCTCTTCGGAAGGCTCTTTTTTTACGTCTGCCGCTGTTTTGTAACGGACGCCGGGTTCTTTAACCTTGCCGTGATGAACGGCCAGCGAAGGCTGTCCGCCTTCCGCAACGGAGTTATTTTCCAGGTTTTCCAGAATTTCATTGGCGCGGTCGATTACCTGCTGCGGCAGTCCGGCCAGCTTGGCGACATGAATGCCGTAGCTCTTGTCGGTGCTGCCGGGAACGATCTGGCGGAGGAAGATGACCTGATCGCCGTATTCCTTTACCGCGACATTGTAATTTTTGACTCCGCGCTTGGTGATGGCCAGTTCGGTCAATTCATGATAATGAGTGGCAAACTGTGTTCTGGCGCAGTTTGCCGGGCTGTCGTGCAGAAATTCAGCCACGGCCCAGGCAATGCTGAGACCGTCAAAGGTACTGGTGCCGCGTCCGATCTCATCCAGAATAACCAGGCTTTTCGGGGTGGCATGGTTCAGAATATTGGCGGTCTCCACCATTTCCACCATGAATGTACTCTGGCCGCGGGCGATGTCGTCAGCCGCGCCGACACGGGTGAATATCCGGTCAACCAGACCGATAACCGCGTCTTCGGCAGGGACAAACGAACCGAGCTGGGCCATGATCACCAGCATGGCGGTCTGACGGATGTAAGTGGACTTCCCGGCCATGTTAGGACCGGTAATGATCATCATGCGGTTTTCGTCACCGTCAAGAATCGTGTCATTCGGCACGAAACGTTCCCCCTGCATGGCGGCATCCAGCACCGGATGGCGTCCGGCCCTGATCATAAGCTGCTCGTCTTCAGTAATATGCGGGCGCAGATAATTGTAGCGGCGGGCGCATTCCGCCAGCGCGGCCAGCACGTCAATCGCGGCCAGCGCGGACGCCGTTTCCTGGATGTTCAGGGTGAACTGCAACGCGTATTCACGGATTTCCTGAAACAATTGATATTCCAGAGCACGGGATTTTTCCTCGGCACCGAGAATCTTGCTTTCCAGTTCTTTCAGTTCCGGCGTGATGAAGCGCTCGGCGTTGACCAGCGTCTGTTTACGGATATAGTCATCCGGGGCCAGCGACAAGTTGCTTTTGCTGATCTCGATATAATAACCGAACACCTGGTTGAACCGCACTTTCAGCGTTCTGATGCCGGTGCGCTCCTGTTCCTTGGCCTGAATCTGCATCAGCCAGTTTTTGCCTTCCTTCGATGCCATGCGGAACTCGTCAAGATCCTTATTATAGCCTTCGCGGATGATGTCGCCGTCAGTCAGGCTGAGCGGCGGCTCGTCAACAATCGCCTGCTGGATGCGGGTGGTCAGCTCCGGCAGTTCTGACAATTGGCTTTTAAGCTGGTCAAGCAGCGGCGTATTGAAGTTTTCGAGCAGATGCTTGACGTCCGGAAGCATTGCCAGGCCGTTGGCCAGGGCAATCATGTCGCGGGCGTTGGCGTTGCCGATATTCAACCGGGCGATAATTCGCTCCAGGTCGCGGATGGCCCCGATCAGTTCGCGGGTTTCCGCCATCGTCAGCGGATCGTCTTTGAAAGATTCCACCGCGTCGAGCCGGGCATTGATCGCTTCCTTGTTGAACAGCGGACGCATGATCCAGTCGCGCAGCAGCCGTCCGCCCATCGGGGTCACGGTCTGGTCCAGCACATGCAGCAGCGTTCCCTGCCGGTTGCTGCCGAACATCGGCTCAACCAGTTCCAGATTGCGCTGGGAAATCGAATCCAGCTCCATATATTCGGAATTGTGGTAAGTGCAGAATTTTTTCAGATGATTGGCCGGCTGGCGCAGGTTTTCGGTGGCATAGTGCAGCACCGCCCCCGCGGCGCTGACCGCCAGACGCAGATCGCGGCAGCCGTAACCGTCGAGCGATGCCACCTTGAAATGCCGTTTCAGCAGTTCTTCGGCGCAGTCATAAGCGAAAACCCAGTCTTCCAGCGAAGTCCACAGCAGTTTTTCGGACGTATACGGAAAAGCCTTCTCTTTTTCCCACTGCTCCAGCAGCGAGGCCGGAATAATGCACTCCCTGGCGCCCAGACGGCTGAGTTCAGTTTCCAGCTTCTCTCTGGACGGAATTTCAGTAACTTTAAATTCCCCGGTGCTGATGTCGAGACAGGCCAGCCCGAAGATATTCTTCCTCTCCATCAGCGCCACGAGAAAATTATTCCTGCCCGGCTGCAGTACGGAACTGTCAATGATAGTGCCCGGAGTAATGATGCGGGTAATCTGGCGCTTGACGATGCCTTTAGCGAACCTGGGATCCTCCATCTGCTCGGCGATAGCCGATTTCACTCCGGATTCGATCAGGCGGGGCAAATGGGCTTCCAGCGCGTGATAGGGAAAACCGCACATCGGCACCCCTGCCCGCTTGGTCAGAGTGATATCCAGAATGGCGCTGGCGCGGGTGGCGTCTTCAAAAAACATTTCATAAAAGTCGCCCATGCGAAACAGCAGAATGGCATCTTCCGGTATTTCGGATTTGGCCTGCTGGTACTGTTTCATCATCGGGGTCAGTCTGATATCTTCCATGACTTCCTCATTATAATTTTACGGCTTCCCGGCGCCGTTTAATATATCTGTTTGCGCCAATACCAATCAGGATTCCGGCGGCGGCCAGACTTACAGCCAGCGCAAACTCATGCAGCGGCGGCCGCGCGTATATCAGTATTTTGCCAGGCGCTCCGGTGTCCATCACGAAAAATTTGTCCACGTCAAACGATTTGGATTTCGGATAAATCTGTTTACCGTCCGCGCCGCGCCAGTAACTGCTGACATTCTGATTGATTACAATCGAGCTTCCGGCGGCACAGGTAAGTTCAACTAAATCCGGCGTCCAGAGAATATCCGTCAATTCACCTTTATACGCGAAAAATTCGCCTTTGTAATATTGATTGCCGACCGGAATCCGCTGATTCTTGTACTGTTTCTCGTAGCCCAGCAGCGGCTCGTAGGCGAACAGCTGCGCGACGCCTTTGTGCGTGGATGCGTAAAGGCTGTATTTCTCATGTTCCTGAACAGTAATAATGGTATCGCTGAACACCGGAACGGTCTTCATCAAACTCTCTTCTGTCACCCATTCCACCCCCTGCCAGTTGACATACTGATTATAAACCAGTCCGGCGACTGAAAGAGCGATCAGCGCCAGCAAACGGATTCTAACACCCCGTTCTTTAAATTTCTCATACAACCAGTCAAATCCGGCGCAGCAGCCGATTGCGATAAAGAAAACAACCAGGAAACGCCATCTGGTGATACAGAAGAAACTGGTAAACGGCGGAATATCGCGCAGCCAGTAACCCGGCAGATACGGACAGGTGGAATTAATGGACAGCAGCGAAGCCAGCACAAATCCCCAGTGCCACCATTTAAACTCTTTAACCACGGAAATGATGAACATGACCATGGCGACAATGCCGACATAGCATCCCACTTCAAACCAGTTCCAACAGAACTGCACTTTCGGAAAGGTGAACAGCGACTGCCCCGGATAGATCAGGGACAAAATATAATGATGCAGCCCGATATCCAGCCGCAGATCCATTGCCCGCGGGAATTCCGCCAGCAGTTGCAGCGTGACAATCGTCCGGTAAGCCCCCACCGCCAGAAACATCAGTCCGGCAAGCACGGCATGAAACAGAAACTGGCGCGACCGGATATTCTTAATCAGCAGCGCCGCGAAATAAATCCCGATAAACACTGAGACTACCAGCGACACATAATGTAGCGAGTGATTGACCAGCATGCCGGCGGTAAACCCGAACAGCAGCGCCCCGTTTTCGCTTTCCTTGAGACGGCGCAGAAAATAGAGCAGCCACGGCAGAAACACTATCGTGATCATCACCGGATGCCCCGCCGCCATATGCAGCGATAACGCGCCCGACAGGGAAAATACCAGGCTCCCCCAGAAGCGCGAAACATAGCTGGCGGCGTAATCGCCCAGCAGCAGCCACATTCCCAGCGCGCCGGCCAGCACATAAAACATCATCGCCAGGCGCAGTCCGTAATAGGTGCCAAAGAATACGATAAACGGCGTCTCTATGCCAAGAATTGAAAGCTGCGGATTGGCGAACAGCGGAACGCCGCCGAAGTGCCACGGGTTCCAGAAGGGAAACTGACCGTATTCGACAATCGTTTTCCGTCCGGCTTCGTAAAAAGCCAGAAACATATCCCAGTCGCCCAGATTGCCGCATTTATCCGGATACCGGATCAGCGGAAACCAGCAGCAGAAAACTATCCCGAGCAGCAGCACCGCCCATAAACCGCCATGCTGCCTGAATTTTATATAAACGTCTTGTAATTTCATGCCGTTATCGTCAACTCCTGAATTATGCTCCATAAAATAATCTTTAATCAGCATTATTCCAGCCGTGAACATTAATCTCTGCGCTTTATATACTCTGCACGGCTGAAAATTAATACCGAATCGCAATCTTAAAGCTAGTAAGGATTGCGGATTCCGTCTTTGCCGGGATGGGCTGGACGAGGCTGGCGCTACCAGGGTAGCGACTGAGCTCGTACAGCACGTATCCGGCATGGCGGAAACGCAACCGCTTCGCGGCA
>CAIMFA010000247.1 GCA_903840185.1 uncultured Lentisphaeria bacterium
CCCTGTTCCCAAATCAGGCAGTTTTTGGCCCGAAAAATAAACTCCGCTCAAATCACAGTCCCAAGATTGCGCTTTTTTGAAAGTCATCTTGACAGGCTTAAACGCAGTTGTTAAAAATCGCTGGTTTACGGACAGGCTCTAAATATAATCTTTACGAAACTCGCTGCTCGCTGCGGACAATTATCATTTTCTGCCACTCTTTTGACAGCGTCGCGCTGAAATATTGGACTTATGGCGACAAACCCGGCGAAGTCCGCGAGATAGTTCCCCGTAGTTTCGAAAATACGACCCTGCCGCCCTATTCAATAAACATTGTGGAGTAGTTTATAACGGAGAGTTGTGCTGCAATATTACAGCACAACACCTATTACCAGAAAATGCATAGGTTTCGTGCCGGTATTCAGCAGCGAGTGACTGTGACCAATGCGGGTGATGCAGATATCGCCGGACTTGACTGGTTCATCCGTGCCATCAATCTTCATCACGCCGGAGCCGTCAAGAATTATGTAGAGTTCCTCGTCATTCTGGTGAAGATGTTCGCCGATGCTGTCGCCGGGTTGCAGAATGTTGTCATGGTAGAATTTTATTCCGGAGTTATTTTTCTGGTAATCCGCCAGCATCTCCGTGCAGAGCAGGGTTCCGCTGCCGCCGTGGCATTTGTCAAATCCCCTGATTTTCGTTTCCTCTTTCCTGATAATCATAAATTTCCCCTTGAAATTCAGTCTTTATGAAACTCGCTGTTCGCTGCGGACAATTATCATTTCCTGCCACTCTTTTGACAGCGTCGCGAAGCGCGCCGACCAGCCGGATACCCGGACTGAGAGATTGGGATATTTTTCCGGATGCTCCTGCGCGTCGCGGAGCATCGCGGTATCCACCGCGTCAATCTGCATGAATATTCCGCCGAGAGCGACGAAGGACTTCATGAGTCCAGACAGCGCGGCAATCCCGCCTTCTCCCCGCAATGACGAAGGAAGTATCTTCAATTCCAGCGCGGTGCCGCAGGGCAGCCTGGAAAAGTCCACCGCGCAGTGCGACTTGATGACAGCGGTGGGGCCGCGTTTGTCGGTGCCGGGCGACGGACTGAAATTAAGCGCCAAAATGTCGCCTTTTTTTGAACCCGCTGCCGAAGCTGTCCGGCCAGGCAGGAAAACATTGGCTTCGCGTCCGAAAGTGCTGATTCCGGCGGGAAAAAGCACTCCCTTGTTTGACGCTATTCCGGCGACAATGCCGGTATAGTCGTTAAAGACTCTTTTCATCATCGCATTGCTGTCTTCTGAATCGTTGCCATAAAAGTCAAAGCGCGAAGATATCTGCTGGCGGATATCTTCATGACCTTCCCAGTTGTTACGGAGGATATCAACCAGTTCAGGAAGAGAAAATTCATGTTCCTCATAAACCAGCTTTTTTATCACTTGCAGGCTGTTGGCGACGTCCGGAAGTCCTCCGGCGTGTGGCGACATGACCGTGTATTGCGGACCGAGATGATAGTACGAACGCCCCTTTTCGATGCAGCCTTCAACCAGTATATCGATCAGTACAGTAGGTTCGGCCTTGTGTTGTAATGCTGTAATCACACTGCTGGTAATTTGCAATATCTGGTTGTTCAGTTTTATCTTAAAATCGTCAAGTAATTCATCGAAACAGGTGTGCTTGCCGAGGTCGGCGACTGAAGCATCCAGTCCAAGCACGTCCTGGAGGATTTTCAGTGCGTCGAAAGGAAGGTAGCTAAAACAAGTTTTGCCGGGAATAAGTATTTCCCAGCAGCCGTCGTTGGCAAAATTTCTGGCTTCCGCCAGCGGGTAGCCGAAATTCACCAGATTCGGAATAATCCGGTCGTCGTTGTAAACCGCAATGATGCCGCCGCCTAGCCGCTGTATTTCCGCAATCCGGCGCAGCAGCTTTTCATCCGAATTTTTCGAGATGCGTACAGCGATGGGAAAGTCGGAAATATGCAGTTCCTCAACAACATCCAGAACAAGATATGTGACTTCGTTAGTAACGTCATTTCCGGCTTCATCGACCCCGCCGAGAACGATGTTCTGATAAAACTGGGCATCGCCGCTGCCGACAGTATCCGCGGTGATCCACTCGCACCCTTTTATCCAGAAATGGGCAATCAGCTCTCTCGCTTCATCTATATCGATAATGCCTGCCGCCAGATCATGTTTGAGATACGGACCGAGCATTTTGTCAATCCGTCCGATGCCGCTCCAGTTGCCGCACAGCCGCTGAAAATCCCATAACATCCACAAAGACTGCACCGCCTCCTGAAACGTCTCCGGCGGGTTTTCCGGCACATTTTTCAACGCTTCTATGACGGTATCAATATCTTTTTTGCCTTCGCCGGCAAGTTTCTTCAATTCATCGAGATATCTGCCGTGCCATATTTTTGCAGAATCCAGACATGAAAGCATCGCATGAAGCAGCTTACTGCCGCTTTCATCCAGTCCCCCGCGGGAAAGCCGTTCTTCAATTTCCGTCCTGGTGCCTTTGTAACCAGCGGCAAGCGCTTTTTCAAAACCCAATGTTGTATGACTGACAGAATGGCAGCGCAGAACTGGAACGATGTGGCGCATCGCTTCTTTAAGCGTTGCGGCACCGACTAATTTTTCGCCGTCGATTATCCGCAGCGGAGCGTTCAAGGCGATCAATCTGACAGCTTCAGCATAGAGTTCAACCGGCTCCGGCTCCCGGAAATTTTCTTCCAGCGGCAGAAATTCTCCTTTTGCCAGATTCAGCCGCCAGCCGCCGGAACCGCCCGTAATACGAAAGCCGATCAAATTACGGCCGGCTTTCAGCGGAAGTCTAATTAATCTGGACAGTCCGGTGCCTGTGTGTTTCAACTCTCCGTTGACGAATATGGAGCAATACCAGTCGCTGTCAAGCGATACGGGCAATATGCAGGCGGACACAGTATCTATTTCCGTGAAACAATAGGCGGCGGAGTGAACTTTGGCTGAACTGAACAATTCCTTGAAATGTATTTTGCCATGAACACTATGAAAACATTCCGGCAGAACGTTTGCTGAAAACTTGACCTCCTCCATCGTCTTAGCGCCATCTAAAAGCAAATCTTCCGCGGACAGTCCATCCGGAGAGCAGCCGTTGTTATTCAGCGGTCCCGCCATCGTCCAGTCTCCCTCCCACGCGCAAAATTTATTATATCCCGTCATAGACATCCAAAGATTGTCTTCTGTCATTGAGCGGCCGATCTCGCCGGAAAGATATCTGGCCGCCAGCGCTTTCGTGGACTGACTCAAACGTGATGTTGTTTCGCCGCCGGCAGGACGAAACATCTTCCATCCGGAGGTCACGGCATTTGTTAAATTCTCTACGGTTGCCAGATTCATCGTCTGCCCTCAATATTTAAAAGATGCATTTTATTCAAACCTTGCTCCAGTCAAATATCTGGAACAGTCCGTTCGCGCGCCGGCTCAACAGCGCCTGATATGCCTCCTGCGGATTCGACGGGCTATGCAGCGTAATCAATCCGTCAAGCTTCACCTTGTCTTCGGCAAGCCATTTCAACGCGGTCTGATAACCTGAATGTATGCTGTGCGGACGAAAATCCGAAGATTGAGCAGGGACTTCCCATTCCCAGCCGCTTCTCAAAACAACATACTTGTAGAATACCTCGTAAAGTATTTCATGCGCGTAAAGCTCTGTCTTCCGCTGCCATGGCACTCCGACCATCACAACTTCACCGCGTTTTCTCACAACCCTGCATGCGTCAAGCACCGCCTGTTCATGGCCGGAGCATTCGACAACCAGTGCGACTTTGCCAACAATGGATTTATCCTCCAGCGGGATTTTATCCACCGCCTTGAGTCCGGAAATCTTCATTACCAGCGCTCTCCTGTCTGTATCCGGCTCGACGATTAAAACCTCGTACCCGGAGACGGAAAATATCTGTGCAGCCAGATATCCGACCGGCCCGGCACCGGAGATAATCACCATGTCTCCTGGTCTTGCAACGGTAGTCATGAGCGTCGTCATCGAAACTCCGGTCAGCCGCGCAATGACCGCCTTTTCGGGAAGCAGGCCGGGCGGCACTTTAACCGCGCCGGCGGCATCGCACTGCTGGAAACTTCTATGATTGCCTGCGCAGAAAAAGACTGTTCCTTTTTCAATATCCTTAACCTCGCTCCCGGTCTCTTCGGCAATAAATACAGCGGCATAACCCGGCGCTGCCGGAAAATTATTGCCGCAGTACAAACAGTTAAGCTCAGTTCCGGGGCTGATCAGCGAAAAAAGCGTTTTGCCCCTGATCTCGTTCGGATTCAGCGTCTGCGGCGCTCCGGTTGCAAGAAATTCGGCTTTTTCCTTCGCGGTCATCGTAACTGCATAGTGGTTCATAATCTAAATCTTTCATCTTTTAATCTATTCAATCCATCTGGATGATTATTTTCTATCTTGAAAATATATCCAATTCTTGATTTATGCTATTCACGTGATTATCTTATCCATATACAGGACTATTCTTTATGATTTTTTCAACAGACTCGGTAAGATTAACTTTCGTCGAACCCGGCAAGGGCGAATGGAGAATTCTTCGAAAAGATAACCGTATCCACCGGAAGGCTGTTCCGCACATCATAATCGCCCAGCCGACCGAGGGGCAATACCGTATATCATGCGGCGGCGGGAACGCGGAACTGATCAGTACAGGAGAGGCGTTCCTCACCGCGCCGAATCTTCCACTCGTGATCGAACATCTATTAAACCCGAAGACGGAAAGAATGAAATCACGCTGGATTCATTTCAATTTCGTAGTTTTTGACGCCATCGGCCTGGCATCTCTTTTCGAGGAGCTGCCATTGAGAATCGAAACGCGATGGGCGGAGCAATTTGGCGGGATTGCCGGAAAAATGCTTATTGTGCGGCAGTCAACCGATTCCCAGTCCATTCAATCGGTCGCGCAGATGAACGAACTCGCGTTCTCGCTGCTGCGCCTGCTGCTGGAGTATCTCGCGGACAAAGGGATTACTTCGCGGATTAACCCGGGTATCATGCGGCTGCTGCCGGTTCTTGAATACGCCAGACGGCATCCTGATCAGAAGCTTGAAGTTGCGGACCTGGCAAAGAAGGCTAATCTGTCTGTTCCGCGATTTCACGCCGAATTCAAGCGCCTCTTCGGCGACTCCCCGCTGGAGCATGTGCGGAAAATGCGTCTTGCAAAAGCGTCGGACATGCTCAGAAGCGGCAGTTTATCGCTGGAGGAAATCGCCAAACAGACAGGATTCTGCAACCAGTTCCACTTCAGCCGCGAATTCAAGAAATGCTACGGGAGCTCCCCTTCAGTGTTCAGGAGAAATGTTGCCGGCGGCCCTGTCGTCTGAAACCGCATACATGCCTGGACTGATAATCCGGTGGACACACGGCAAAACGCCATGTATATTAGCGAAATAATAATCAACCCGGAAAACACTCTGGTATGGATTTAAAAGAAAATCAGGAAAAGTTTTTTACCTATGACAGCGTTCATCCATGGGAAACAGTCCGTCTGTCGTTTGTAGAGAAACTGCTGCGCAAATATAATCCCGCGGCAAAGCGCGTTCTGGATATCGGCTGCGGCAATTGCTTTGTCGCAAACAGCCTGATAAAAAAATCCGGGATTCAAATTGCCGCCGTTGACAACATGTTCACTCCTGAGTTAATCGCGAAACTGCGCGGGCAGCTTACCGGAGAGCAAATCGAACTTTTCCAGAACTTTGCGGATATTCACGACAGGGCTTTTGATACAGTCATGCTGCTGGATGTGATCGAACATATTGAAGACGATAAAGCCGCATTGCGCGAACTGCTGAACAGCAAAAGTGTAACTCCTGGCGCTGTTTTCATCATCACGGTTCCGGCGTTTTCTGCGCTTTTTTCCAGCCATGACCGCAAGCTTGGGCATTATCGGCGTTACACGGCCAGTCAGCTCTGCCGGCTGACCGGGGAAAGCGGGACGGAAATTATAGATTACGGTTATTTTTTTGTTTCATTGCTGTTTGCCAGGATACTCCAGACCGCATGGGAAAAATTATTTCGCCGCAAGGAAAGCGAATCCGTTTCCGGAGTCGGCGAATGGAATAAAGGTTCAATAATTACCGCGATTATTGTATTCTGCCTTAAAGCGGATATTTTAATTACACAATGTTTTAAGAAAATTAAAATTATAATTCCGGGTTTGTCTTGTTATCTGATATGTCGGAAACTGCCCGGATAATTTACTGAAAGAGAAGATTAGTGGTACGGAAAACTAGATCTGACATAGTAGACAAACCAAACCGCATTCCGATCAAGCAGCGTTCCGTTTCAACGGCCGCGCTGGGATTATTTTTATTCTTTTTCCCGTTTTTTATTTATGGCAGCGTTATTTTCCATCCCGGCACGCCGGTTTTTGAACGGCCTGATCAGGATGCCAGATTTTTGTTCGTAATTAACCAGCAGATCGAAATTGAGCCGTTGTCCGAAAAAGACTCTTTTTTTACCAGACACCCGCTGGCCAGATACCATAAATTTTACGAAATCCCGATAAGCGCCGGCAAAACCGCCTGGGCCTGTCCGGAATTCCGGGTCTCCACCGAAAACGGGAAACCGAAAATGGAGCCGGAATATGTTAATTCTCCATTGCGCAAAACCGCATTGATCCTGGTTGCCGCCGCGCTGCTGGCAGTAAGCGGATTCGGAGCATACCGCATGGTCAGACGGGGAAAACTGCCTCCGCTCCCGACTGCGGCGACCGTCAGTTTAAGCATCGCCTTTCTGGTGCTGCTGCGCTGGCTGATGCTGCTGATCCTGATTATGGGCAGCTATAATATTATTGCCGGAAGTTCGGATGACCCGGGTTATTTTCAGACTGCCGCAGGTTTTATCAAAGGCGATTTTTCCGGACCGTGGCGTTTTACCATCGGCCTGGGTTTTCTCTATATCCCGTTCATTCTGGCGCTCAATGCGACTCAGTTCTATGACATCGCGGTTCAATTTGCCTGGTTTGCCGGGTTCGTGCTGATGCCGGCCAGCATTGTAATGACTTACCTGATAATCCGGAAACTGACCGGTTCGCAGCTTAAAGGATTTTTTACCGCCCTGCTCTGGACGGTCATTCCGCTGTTTTACAGCCATTTCGAATTCTGGGACGAAAAAGTCTTCAAGTCTTTCTTTGCGCTGCCGAAAGACACATTCTGTTTCCGGTTTTACCGGAACATTATTACCATGGGCTTCAACGCGATGAGCGACACCCCGTCGACGTTCTTCGTACTGCTGTGTATTCTGCTGTGCGTGTTTTTGCCGGCAAAAATCAGAAGCATCGCCATAATCGCGTTCGTGTACGGTTTTGCCTGTCTGCTCAGGATCAACAATATTTTCTTTGCGCCACTGATCGCCTGGCTGTTCTGGTGCCGTTTCAACACCCGGCTGCTGGAATGGAATTTTCTGGGCAAAGCGCTGCTGACTGCGGTCGGAGTCTTTCTGGCGACGTTCGGCTGGCAGCTGATTATCAATAAAATGCATTTCGGACATTTTTTCTCTTTTCCTTATGTGCTGCACGGCGGCGCCAATGACGGTTTCCGCTGGCCGTTTGTAAGTCAGGGCATACAATATCTGGGCGGGTCGAATCTAGCCTACTGGGCGCTGGGCACTGCCGGCATCTTTTTTGTTTCAGACCGCAAACTGCGGATAACCCTGATTCTGTGGGCGGTCCCGGTGATTCTGTTTTTTTTCGGCTATACTTACACTTTCTGCGACTCCCACCGTTTCATCATGTCCTCCTACAGCGCGATACTGGGGGCATTTGTCTGTGCCGATATCTGGAATAAAACCAGCGTCAGCGAAAAGATCCGGCTGATTATCATGCTGAGCATAAGTCTGCTGCTGGTCTGCCCCAGCGCGTATTTATGGGATTACCAGCTGCCATGGGATATGCAGGAATGGTCCAGAGGCATTAACGCAGCCCACTTTTTGAATTATGCGGTTCCGGTCATCGCACTGCTGATTACCCTGTCCTTCTATAAAAATATCCGGCTGATGATCTTTGCGCTGATGTTTATGATTCTGTATTTCTCCGGCAATCCTTACATTTTCGCCGTGGGGTTTGTGGTGATGCTGATTTGCGCCTTATTCCAGTGGCTAGAGGATTTTGTCGTTGATTTTAACATCCGTGCCCTGCGCGATTAAATTAAAATCCGATATAACCACAAAGACACAAAGACACAAAATTTTGTCCCGGCTGGAACCATAAAAATGAATTTCTCCGTGCTCCCGCGGCTGCGGGATGCCTCCGTGGTTAATTTTACCTCTGCAAAAGCCTGCATTATTCAAGGCGGAAAGTTGCAAAAAGGGTTTTGTACACTAACTTAATTAGTTCGCGGATATTTGCAACAGACTGCACCCGCGTGTTTTAATAAACTAATTTTTCAGTATTAATAAATATAATTCACGGAGTGATGAACTATGAGAATGAGCAAACTCGTCGGGCGCCGGATCAAGGAAGATCCCAAAGACGCCAAGACTGTCAGTCATAAATTTCTGATTCGCGGCGGCTATGTCCGTCCGGTTTCAACCGGCATTTACTCGCTGCTGCCGGTTGCCAAACGCATTATTATGAAAATCGAAAAAATCATTCGCGAAGAAATGAACGCGATCGAAGGGCAGGAAGTCCTGATGCCGGTAGTGCTGCCGGCGGAACTTTGGGAGGAATCAGGACGCTACCAGTCCGTCGGGCAGGAGCTGCTCCGCTTCAAGGACCGCAACGGCAAGGAAATGCTGCTGGGCATGACCCACGAAGAAGCCGTGGTGCATCTGGCCCGTACGGAAATAACCAGCTATAAACAGCTTCCGGTGATGCTGTACCAGATCCAGACCAAATACCGCGACGAAGCCCGCGCCCGCGGCGGCCTGATCCGGGTGCGCGAATTTACCATGAAAGACGCGTACTCCTTTCACACCAGCCAGGAATGTCTGGAAGCCTATTACATGCGCGCTCACGAAGCGTATGTCCGTATCTTCAAGCGTGTCGGCATGAAGTATGTCCTGTCCATCGAGTCCAATTCCGGCATGATGGGCGGCAAAGTCTCCCATGAATTCATGGCTGTTTCCGAGTTCGGTGAAGATACTATTTTCGTTTCTCCGGACCAGAGCTACCGCGCCAACCGCGAAGTGGCGGTTGCGGCCTGGAAATTCGAAAAGTCCGCCCCGCTGGCGCTGGAAAAAGTGCACACTCCGGACAAGAAAAGCATTGAAGAAGTCGCTGAATTTCTCGGATTGAAACCGGAAAATACCGGCAAAGCCGTATTATACCAGGATGACAAAGGACAACTGATATTCGCGATGATCCGCGGCGATTTCGAGGTTAATGAAGCCAAACTGCAGAATTTTGCCATGGCGCATGAAATCAAGTTTGCCAATGACGACGCGATCCGCGCCGCCGGCTGCGAACCCGGTTACGCGTCCCCGCTGGCGATAGACCCGAAAAAAGTAAAGATAATCATTGACCGC
>CAIMFA010000248.1 GCA_903840185.1 uncultured Lentisphaeria bacterium
ATAACCTATGCGGCGGGGGAAAAAGGGTTTCACCATACATTTTTCGAGCTGGTACCCCCGGATGAGTATTTCGAAAAACATCCCGAGTGGTTCAGTCTCATTGACGGACGGCGCAGACATCCGGAAGGCGGCAAGCACCGTTCACAGCTTTGCACCACAAATCCGGAACTGCGCGATTTCCTAATCCGGCGCTTGCGTGAATGGTTGAAGGAATCGCCCGGAGCTTCTAGCGTCTCCATCTCGCAGGACGACACCTTCGCCGACTGGGGCGGTGCCTGTCAGTGTCCCGCTTGCAAGGCAATAGACGACCGCGAGGGGAGTTTCTCTGGTTCGATCATTGCGCTGCTGAACCATATTGCGGAGAGGCTTGGTCCGGAATTCCCCGGTATCGGCTTTGATACGCTGGCCTACCGCTACACGCGTCAGGCGCCACGGACACTCAAGCCGTTGCCTAATGTCATTGTCCGCCTATGTTCCCTCGAGTGCAACGTTGCCGCGCCGCTGGATGATTCAAGCAATCGCGCGTTTGCGCAGGATATCAAGGATTGGAGCCGGATATGCGATCGCCTCTACGTCTGGGATTACACAACCAACTTCATACACTATCTTCTGCCGCATCCCAACTGGTTTTCGCTCGGGCCGAATATGCGATTTTTCCACCAGCACAACGTGCGCGGCATATTCGCACAGGGCGCTTTCCAGTCCTGCGGCGCGGAGATGGCGGAGTTGCGCGCATGGATGCTGGCCCGGCTGATGTGGAATCCGTATCAGGATGAACTCAAGCTGATCGACGAGTTTCTATGCGGCTACTATGGTCGCGCTGCGGATGTCATACGGCAATACCTTGACCTGTTGAGGGATGCAACCAAGGGGTTCTACATGAACTGCTATGCGGGGCTTGAGGGCCCATACCTGAAATTTGAAACGCTAAACCGGGCGGAACACCTCTGGCAGGCGGCCGAAGATGTGGTGAAAAACGACCCGGATCTGCTCTGGCGCGTTCGGCAGGGGCATCTGCCTGTGCTCTACGCCTTCCTCATAAAATGGGCGGTATTGCAGGCGGAGTGTCTACGTGCGGGGGCAACCTGGCCCCTGCCGCATTCGCGCCAGGAAGTCGCCGATGCCTGGCTGGCTACGGCCACCGGTTCCGGGCCGCAGGGATGGTCTCCTATGATGAATATCCGTGAAGGCGAGCCGACCAAGCCGCAGGATTTTGTCGTAAACTTTGGCGCTGACTTTCTCGATCCCGTACCGTTTTCTGCCGACCAACACGCTCGGGAAAGTGTCGCCATGAAATGAGCCAATCCAGGGAAAAAAGTCCAACAAGGGTTCATTGATCTTTGTCATGTGCATCGCCGCTATATCTGGCCTGTTCCATTCAAGACCTTTAAAGTGAAAGCCGCATTGCGCGACGGAGTGAATACGCTGCGTGTCGTTGTTGGAAACACCAAAAATTCCAACTGGCACTGGAATGGGTTTTCTATGGTCATTGAAAACAATTTGCGTGGATACAACATCGCTTTCCTGTCTTAAGTGCCGGATTTGCCGGATGACGACACTGGCGCTAACAATCGGAAACAAAAAACAAGGCTGATTTTATTGCAGTCTGACAAATCACAAAAGGATCAGATTTTATGGACAACTTATTTCGTAATGCCAGTTGGATATGGAAAAAACAAACCGGGGACAGCGAGCATCAGTATGTCTGCTTCAGAAAAGAATTTTCAGTTGAAGATAGTAGCAGCGGAAAGTTGTATATTTCCGCCGACACTGATTTTGTCGCATATCTGAACGGACAGGAAATCGGGCGCGGACAGTTCAGCGATTATCCGGAGGAAAAGACTTACAGCGAATTTCAGGTTGAATCGCTGCTTAAGCCCGGCAAGAATGTGTTTTGTGTTTTGGCATATTACTGCGGTGCGGATTTTTCAACGTATACTCCTGGACGGGCAGGAATGATTGCAATATTAAAAGTCCGGGAGCAGAAAATTGTAACTGATGACAGCTGGAAATGCATTCAATCCCCGGCATTTCAATCCGGTGGTCTCCCAAGGCTTACCAGGCAACTGGGTTTCGTCACGATGTTTGATGCACGTCATGATTCAGACTGGATAAATCCGGATTTTGATGATTCCGCATGGGCGGCGGTGGAAGTACGCGCCGGTATGGCTGACGGTTTTTGGAAGAAATTATCTATGCGGCCGGTTCCGTCGCTGAATATTGGGGCCCGTATTCCGGTTCAGGTGGTGATGCAGG
>CAIMFA010000249.1 GCA_903840185.1 uncultured Lentisphaeria bacterium
GAGTCAGAATTCAGGAGTCATAATAAATCCGGAAAACGGAACCGGAATTCAGGATACAGAATGCATGAAGCCCAAAGATAGCAATGGAAGTATGGATTTGAGTATTGATGCTTTTCATTCTGACTTCTTACTTCTGACTTCTCTCAATAAAGGATTTATATGGCAGAATATTATAAAGTGGAATTTTACGTTCCGGCAACTCATCTTGAGGAAGTGAAAAGTGCGGTATTTGATGCCGGCGGCGGCAGGCTGGGCAATTATGACAACTGCTGCTGGCAGAGCGAAGGAACCGGACAGTTCCGCCCCTGCCCCGGCAGCAAACCGTTTATCGGCACACAGGGCGCAGTCGAACAGGTATCCGAGTTCAAAGTTGAATTCATCTGCGGCGGTGAATGCGTGAAACAAGTGATCGCCGCACTGAAAAAAGCCCATCCATACGAAACCCCGGCCTATCAGTACTGGGCGGTGGAAGTAGAGTAGGGAAAATCAAGTAGTCAGGAGTCAGAATAAATCCTGAAATCAACAGCCGGAAGTTAGAAGTCAGAAGTCAGAATGAAAGACATTAAATAAAGCTCCGGAGGAGCGAAATATTAATAGCATAAAGTTGAAACCCGTAACGGGTGAAATGATTATAGCAACCAATAAAGGAAGCAATCAAATAGATGAATCTGTTTATCAATAAACTGTTTACCGATCCTGAAGAATTTTGCGCCATAACGCTGATCGTAATTTTCTCGATCTGCTGTCATGAGTTTTCCCATGCCTGGATGGCGCTGAAACAGGGGGATTCCACCGCCGCCGACGCCGGGCATCTGACGCTGAACCCGTTCAAGCAGATGGGCATCATGTCGCTGGTGATGCTGGCGTTCTTCGGCATCGCGTTTGGCATGGTTCCGGTAAATCCGCAGCGGATGAGACACCGTTACAGCGAAGCGCTGGTGGCGTTCGCCGGTCCGGCGATGAATCTTATCCTGTTTTTCGCCTTCTGCCTGCTTACTGCGGTTACTCATTTACTGGGAGCGCAAGACGCGGCGGTCAACCTGATTCTTTTCGGCGCAATTATTAATATGGCATTATTTCTGCTGAATATGCTGCCGGTTCCGATGCTCGACGGCTGGGCTGTTTACAAAAACGTGTTTCCTAAAATCTCAAAAACCAGGTTTGAGCAATCCGAATTTATGAAAGGCACGGCGGTTATCGCGTTCATTCTGGTCATCATGTTCGCCAAGTATCTTTTCATTGCCGGAATCGTTTCCGCCCAGAAAGTGACCGGATTGCTGATGATTCTGCTAAAATTGACAGGGATGTTTTAAGTGAAAAGCGAGAAAAGCGAGAAAAGCGAGAAAAGCGAGAAAAGCGAGAAAAGTTGAAAGTTAATAATACTGAAGACATAAAACGGGTTACCACAGAGAACACTAAGGACACTGAGATGGAAGTTCAGAGAATACATAGAAGTCAGCACATGGTTTTACCAACTCTCAGGTTAGTCCCGCGACTGCGGGATGACTCTGTGGTTTAGTATGGATTTAAAGTAATTTTAAATGGGACTACGGGATAAAGATGCAGGACGAGAAAATATGGAGAGTGTCAGACGTTAACGCCGCGATACGCGAGATCGTGGAGAACAGCCTGATGCCGTTCTGGCTGGAGGCCGAAGTTGGCACTTTGAGCATCCAGAGATCGGGACACGTCTACATGACGTTTAAAGATGAAAAGTCACAGTTGCGGGCGGTTTTCTTCGGGGGCGCGGCGCAATGCGAAACGATGAACCTGAGAATCGGCACCGCCGTGGAAGTTTACGGTAAATTAACCGTTTACGAAGTCCGCGGCGAGTACCAGTTTTCGATAAAAATGATGCGTCCGGTAGGCATGGGCGAACTTCAGCGGCGCTTTGAAATGCTGAAGACCAAGCTTGAAGCAGAAGGACTGTTCGATCCCGCCCAGAAAAAAACGGTTCCCATGCTGCCCGGCCGGATCGGCGTGGTCACGTCGCCGGAAGGCGCCGCGGTGCGGGACTTTTTACAGATCATCAACCGCCGCTTCCCGAACATCCATATCAAAATCTATCCGTCGCCGGTGCAGGGCAAAGGCGCGGAAATAAAACTGGCCGCCGGGATCGAGTTCTTCAACCGCCATAAATGCGTGGACGTGATTGTCATCACCCGCGGCGGCGGCAGCCTGGAAGACCTGTGGCCGTTCAATGAGGAAATCCTGGCCAGGGCCGTTGCCGCCAGCAAGATACCGGTGATCAGCGCGGTGGGCCATGAGATCGACTTTACCATTTGTGATTTTGCCGCCGACCTGCGGGTCCCGACCCCGTCCGCGGCGGCGGAACTGGTCATCGGGCGGCGTGATGAACTGCAAACCAGATTAAAACGCGCCCGCAAAGACATGACCGGGGCGCTGACCATGATGATTCAGCAATTAAAGAGCAGGTTCAATGACGCGGCGCAAAGTTATGTTTTCCGCGAACCCGCCTATCTGCTGCGGCAGAAACAGCAGCAGCTGGACGAACTGACCAGAAACATGACAGTCGCCATCGAACGCCGGCAGGCAAAGGCCGGTTCCGATTTCAGCATTCTGCACAGCAGATTGAAAAGCACCGCGCCGTTTGCGCGGATCAAAACCGAACGGATGACGGCGGACCGGCTCATCCAGTCCATAAATCATGCAGCCGGCCTCATGTCAGAGCGTCTGCGCAACCGGCTCAGCGAAGCATCCAGCAGACTCAATAACGTCAATCCCCGGAATGTGCTGAAGCGCGGCTACGCGATCCTCTCCGATCCCCGCACCGGCAAACCGGTAAGAGATCCGGAGATGCCGCAGGGCACCAGACTGAAAGCCATTGTTGAGCGGGGAACACTGGATGTAACCGTCGAACACGGCGAAAGAAGCGAACCACTGAATTAAGACCGGAGAATAACCAATCGAAGTCAGGAGTCAGAAGTCAGAAGTCAGAATAAAACCTAAAACCTAAAACTTAAAACTTAATTCAATATCCAATATCCAACAAGGAATGTCCAATATCCAGCATAACAGCCAAATTTCAATAGCCAAGGGAAGAAGTATCGCTGTCTCGCCTGCGGAATATAAGATCAGTTAAAGTCTTCAGCCGTGCAGCGTATAGCCGCAGTTTTTTGCGTAAAAAGAGAATATCTCCGGCAGTTACCGGAATTATTCCATCAACTATTGCATTTTATGTTCAAATCTGCTATACTGTCCAGTTATCATGAATAAAAATATATTTCAAACAAATTTAGATATAGAAGATACTGCAGAAGAAACCGCGGCTGAGACCTCTGAACTGCAGATGTCGGAAACCCAGGTGCTGGAGAACTCCAATCCGGTCAAGATTCTCTGTATTGAGCGGGATGAAGTTGTAGGGCAAACCTTAACCGGGCTTCTCCAGAACAACGGCTATACTGCCACCCTGGCCGACAGCGCCTGGGATGCGTTCGAAAAAATACTGGACCGCAGCTTTGACATCATTATCAGCAGTTCGGATATTCCAGGAACCTCCTGCCAGGAGATGATCAGATATTGCAAAAAACATCATCCGATGCTGGAAATCATCATCACCTCTCAAAAGCCGCAGATTGCGGAAGCAGTCCAGGTAATAAAAGAAGGCGCTTTCGATTATCTTTCAATCCCTTTCGATGAGAAAACTCTGCTGGAAAAAATCAAAGCGGCCCATCAGGAACAGATTAACAATCTGGTGAAAACCGTCACTTACTCGGTGGATGAGGAAGCTTCTTCACGTTTCATCAATCCGCTGCCGGGTTATGAAATGGTAAAAAAGATCGGCAACGGTTCGTCCGGAGTTATTCTGCTGGTAAAAAAGGGCGCGCAGAAGGTCGCGCTGAAAATGCTGCGGCATGATCTTTTCGGCAATCAAAGCGGTAAAGTCCAGATTGAGCGTTTTCTGCGTGAAGCGGAGATATTGTCCCAGGTTGACCATCCGAATGTGGTCAAAATCTACGAGTCCGGGCTTTCCGCCAACGGCAGCATACCATACATATTAATGGAGTATGTCAACGGCTCGAATCTTACCTGGTGGATAAAGAACCGCTCCATTTCGATCCGGAAAAAAGTCAAAATCCTGCTGAAGATATGTGAAGCGCTGCAGGCGATCCACCAGCGCGGCATACTCCACCGGGATATAAAACCTGGCAATATCATGCTGCGCAACGATTTGACCGTTAAATTGACTGACTTCGGAATTGCCCGGATCATAGACTCCTCCCTGACCGGGGCACTTGAAGTAATCGGGTCTCCCGCCTATATGGCACCTGAATCGTTTATAGACAGCCGTCATACCGATCATCGTTCGGAAATATTCAGCCTAGGAATTCTGTCATATGAATTTTTCACCGGCATAAAACCGTTTACCGGTTCAAATCTGGAGGAAATGATTCAGTCTATAAAAAATGAGAAACCGGATGAGCCCGTAAAACTGATTCCCGACCTGCCGGTTGAAATCCAGTTTGTCATAGGCAAAATGCTCTGCAAAAAGCCTGAAGAAAGATTCCAGTCGGTGGATGAGATTATCTTTGCGCTGGAAAGTCTGCTGAAACACAATCCGACCGCAACAAGCCATCAGTCGAAAAGCCTGATTCATCTCCTGCTTGGAAAAACCCCGGTCAAATACTGGGCATAAAGAGCTTAACAGGAGTCAGAAGTCAGGAGTCAGAATAGAACCTAAAACCTGAAACCAATACTCAATATCCAATATCCAACACGGAATGTCCAATGTCCAAGTGAAACAGCCAGAAGACAGTAGGAACAGCCCAGGGAGAATATCCAATAATCTGTCCCGCCCTGCGGGATCCCGCAAGGCGGGAAATATCCAATATCCAAGGTGAGCAGCCGTGGGATAATATCCAGATGAAAAAATAAAAGCCGGAAGCCATGTAGGTCAGTTTCGCCGAAACTGGCTCAAAAGGCGGTTTTGGCAAAACCGCCCTACTAAATCCAATAACCAAGTCATAACGGGGCAATGGGGAGCTTCTGATCCAGCAGTCGCGGGACCAATCATAGGATTGGAGAATTGCGGGAGTTCTAAGGTCTTGGAATTCAAATAACTTTAGAAATCTAGCACTTTAAAATTTTAGCACTTTAGCACTTTAGAACTGTTCATAGTGTCAATTTAAAAAACTTTTAATACATAGAAGTCTAAAACAAAGATACTAAAGCCGGTGAGTGAGCCGGATAAATGCCGCCACATCGTCAATGACTTTCTCCAGCGGCAGCTCCGATTCCCAGCCGATTGCGGCGTTGATCGCCGATATGTCAGGGGCGCGATGCAGCATATCTTCAAAACCTTTTTCATATGCCTGCTCGTAAGGAATATATTTGATGACCGACTTGCTGTTAAGTCGTTTGATCACTAATTCCGCCAGCGCTTTGATCGATATCCGGTGAGTGCTGCCGATATTGAAAATTTTACCATCAGCCTCATCTGTTACAGCCAGCGTCCTTAATGCCCTGACGGTATCCATGACATGACAGAAACACCTGGTCTGGTTGCCGTCGCCGTAAACCTGAATATTTTCATTTTTCAACGCCGCGGCGACAAATCTTGGAACCACCATCCCATATTGACCGGTCTGGCGCGGCCCGACAGTATTAAACAGCCGGACAATAACACCTTTAAGTCCGCAATCGCGATGAAACGCCATTACATAAAATTCGTCAAGGAGCTTACTGCAGGCGTATGACCATCTGGAATTATTGGGGCCGCCGATTATCAAATCATCTTTTTCACTAAAATGGCTTTTTAAAGATTTGCCGTAAACTTCGCTGGTCGAAGCCACCAGGATTTTCTTGTGATGTTCCGCTGCGAATTCAAGCACCCGCTCAGTGCCATGAACATTGGTGCGGATGGTACGCACCGGGTCATGCACCACCAGTTCAACCCCGACTGCGGCGGCCAGATGAAAAACAATATCCGACTCGGCGACCATTCCACCCAGTTCCTTAATTTTCAGGATATCGCCTTCAACAAACTTCAGCAGATGGCTGTCGCGAATGCTTTTCAGATTATCCAGTGAGCCGGTGGATAAATCGTCAACTATGGTTACATGATGACCGTCCGCAATAAGCGACTCCGCCAGATGTCCGCCGATAAAACCAGCTCCTCCAGTAATCAGATAACGCATAATAAGTCCTCAAAGTTATGTTGTTTTTGGAAATACTTTGCCGGTAAACAGATTTTTTATCCGGATTAAAATTGCCATGACCGGACCGGAAAAGATGTAAATATTTACGAGAATGAAAATCGCGGATGATTTGAACAACGCAATAAATACGATGACTAATACCAGAACAACCATCCGCCGTTTACTGCGCCGTACAGAAAACAGCCATTTGCCAATATGCTGATAAGGAATATTGCTGACCATCAGCAGACCGACCGCGGCAGCATAAACCGGGGCGATAACCGCCAGATATTTTACCGGGCCGGAAAAATTTGCGTAGAACATCATCAGACTGCAAATCGCGGCAGCGGCTCCGGGCGAAGGCAGCCCGGTGAATTTTTCACCGCTTTTCTTTTCGAGAATCGCATGAACGTTATAGGTGGCCAGGCGCAGCGCGGCACAGCCGAGATATATACTGCAGCAGCAGTAAACTAATATATTCTGGAACCGGCTCATCTCCTCTTTCAGACAATGAGTGAGAATTGCGGCGATCACTGCCGGCGCCACGCCGAAAGTCACCATATCCGCCAGCGAGTCCATCTGTATGCCGTGCATGCTGGCGGCATTGAATATCCTGGCGGCAAAACCGTCCAATGCGTCAAAAACCATGGCGAATATAATAATCCATGAACTCACAACCATGACATTAATAATATTCTTCGGATCGCCGATATGATAATAAGCCTGAAGCGTATTAAGGATAGCTGCAAAACCGCAAAGCGAATTGCACAGCGTAAGTGAATTAGGAACGTACCTGAACCATTTGTTACGTTCAATCAACCCTTTAAAATAGCTTTTTAAACGCCTTGATTCCCTCATTATGCCAACTTCTCTATTTATTGCTTTACAATTCGTCCGACTACTGAAGAACCGGAGTAAACCCGGTCTCCCACCTTCACAGAAAGCACAATATCCTTCTCCGCCGGCAGATAAAGCTCCGTTCTCGAACCGAACTTGATCATGCCGTAGATTTCACCTTTTTTGTATTTAGCGCCGATTTCCGGCGGACATACTATTCTTCTGGCGATCGCGCCGGAAATCTGCCTGACCGCCACCGGAAAAACCATGCCGTTTGCATTGGCGGTGCCGCCGATAGTCATGGCTTCATTCTCTTTTGAGCAGTTTCCGTTCCTGGCGTCAAGGTATTTGCCCTCACGGTATTTCTTATATTCAACGGTTAAATCACATGGTGCACGGTTGACATGAACGTCAAAAACCGAAAGAAAAATACCGACGCGCACCACATCCATGCCTTTAAACACGTCGATTTCGCAATTAGAAATCAGCTCGATGTCTTTTACCAGGCCGTCTGCAGGCGAGACCAGCAGCGCCGGATCCTGCGGAATCACTCTATCCGGAACCCGGAAGAAAGCAGCTATCGCCAGCCAGACGATCACGGTAAACCCGATAAGCATAGCGCCCAGTATTGGATACTGGAATTTAACCGCGATAAAAATAAACATGGTTATGAGTATCAGCGCAATTATCCCGCTGCCCAGCCACTCCCTGGCCCCGTACATCGTCAATCTGATCATTATAAAATCCAAATCGTTATATTATTGTTAAAATTTCGATGCAATATATCCTTAACACTACCGGTTTTCAACCTTTCAACTGCGATTAGCCGCAGTTTGATGGTCAGATATTGCATATTTCCCGCATTTACGGATTTGTCTTTTCCGGCGATAGCGCCCCACCAGCCACAGCGCGGCAAAATATCCGGACAGTCCGGCTAACATCCCCAGCAGTGCGCCGCCCGCAAAAAATGACATGGTCAAATCAGCGCCTAAGTCAAAAAGCGCTTTGTACGATGCTTCTTTAATAAATTTTAGAAAAGTATTTTTGACATACTCGTAGTGCAGCGGATGTCCGATTATATAACTGCCGATGTAACACTGCACCGGATATATCACCGGAACCGTAAAATTGTTGGATATCCACGTAAGCGCCACTGCCGGTATTTTCGCCGCCCGTACAACTGCCGCCAGTGCATAAGCCACCACCATCTGGATGCCGAACGGAATCAGGAAAGAGATAAACAGCCCGACAGCGACGCCGCGGGCAATATATTCCGGAGAACCGGACTGATTAACTAATTTCAAATAATAATAAGCAATTGACTTACGGCTTAACCGTTTCATAAACTTTTCCCGTCTGCTTCTTAACGTATATACAAACAATCTGATAAATTAGCAGAATAATTTAATAATACTATTACTGCAAAATCAATTACCGGTTTTACAAATTATCAGCTTGGAGTATAATATCATATTGTGAATGGTGAGTGGTGATCGGTGATCGGGAATCGATTTTATGTGTTTATGTATTTAATCCTGACTACTGACTCCTGACTCCTGGATTCATTAATAAAGGTATCTGTATGGATTACAGAAAAGAAAAAGACTTGCTCGGTGAACTGGATGTTCCGGCTGATTGTTTCTACGGCATCCATACCGCCAGAGCAGTCAATAATTTCAATATCTCCGGGAGGCGGACGGAACCGGCGCTGATTACTGCACTCGCCATGGTGAAAAAAGCCTGTGCACAGACCAACCGTGAATTGAACTATCTGCCGGAAGACAAAGCGATGGCGATTTGCACGGCATGCGATGACATTATTGCGGGTTTTCCGGCCGGACAATTTCCGGTTGATGCGCTCCAGGGTGGAGCAGGCACCTCAGCCAATATGAATCTCAACGAAGTAATCGCCAACCGGGCGCTGGAAATCCTCGGTCACAGCAAAGGCGATTACGCCGTAATCAATCCGATTGAGCATGTCAATCTCCATCAGTCAACCAATGATGTTTATCCCACCGCAGTCAAAGTCGCCGCAATCTACGAGTTGCGGGAACTCAGCAAAAACTGCGCCGGACTTCAGGATGTATTTCAGCGGAAAGAAAAGGAATTTGCCGATATCATCAAACTAGGCAGAACGGAATTGCAGGATGCCGTGCCGATAACCCTCGGCGCGGAATTCGGGGCTTTCGCCGAAGCGTTCGCCCGCGACCGCTGGCGCACGTTCAAGGCGGAAGAGCGTCTGCGGGTCGTGAATCTCGGCGGCACCGCCGTAGGTTCCGGCCTGACCGCACCGCGCAGTTATATTTTTCTGGTGATTGAAAAGCTGCGGACACTGACCGGCATCGGTTTGAGCAGGGCGGAAAATTGTTTCGACCAGACCGCCAATGCCGACTGCTTCGTTGAAGCCGCCGCCATCATGCAGGCCTGCGCCGTCAATCTGCAAAAAATCTGCCGCGATCTCCGCCAGCTTCACTTTCTCGGGGAAATATCTCTGCCCGCAGTTCAGGCAGGTTCCTCGATCATGCCCGGCAAAGTCAATCCAGTCATCCTGGAAAGCGTGATTCAGGGCGCAATGGAAGCAACCGCGCTCAACCGGCTGGTTGAAGACTGCGCCGCCGCCGGGACATTACAGATAAATGAGTTCATGCCGCTGCTGGCGGACAGCCTACTGCGCGGGCTCGCGGTATTGACGCGGATTTCCGCCGCGCTCGCGAACCATGCCGGCGGCATCATTGCCAATCCGGAACGCTGTAGAGAGTTTTTCAACGGCAGCCAGACCCTGATTACGGCTTTTCTGCCGCATTTAGGTTATGACAAATCCTCGGAACTGCTTAAAGAATTCCGTGCCGGACAGGAAAAGGATTTCAGGCATTTTCTGGAAATAAAGCTCGGGGCGGAACTGGTCAACCGGACACTGTCACCGTATAATCTCGTTTCGTTAGGTTTTAAATAACCGCTATAAAGGAATCAAAAGTTGGAAAAAGCTCCTAAATCATTACGACTGCATATCGCGATATTCGGCAGAACCAACGTCGGCAAATCCAGCTTTCTGAATCTGATCGCCGGCCAGGACACCGCCATCACGTCTCCGGTTCCCGGTACAACGACTGATGTTGTTGAAAAAGTCATGGAACTGCTGCCGCTGGGGCCGGTCGTGCTGCTGGATACCGCCGGACTGGACGATACTTCGGAACTCGGAGCTAAACGGATTCAGAAAACTGAAAAGGTCTTCGGACGCGCGGATGTGGTAACTATCATCTGCGAAGCCGGAATCTGGGGCGGCGAGGAAGACCGGATCGTCAGCGAAGCCGCCGCCGGCAATATCCCGGTGATTGCAGTAATAAATAAGATTGATTTGAATAAACCGTCAGCGGAATACATCAGTGATATCCGGCAGCGCGGCATCAAACATATTCTGGAAGTCTCCAGCGTAAACGCCACTGAACGGACTCGTTACCTGGCGGCGTTCAAACAGGCGCTGATTGAATGCTGCCCTGAAGACTTTATCACTCCGCCGCCACTGGCCGGCGATCTGGTCCGCCCCGGAGGAATCGCCGTGCTGATCGTTCCAATTGACCTCCAGGCACCGAAAGGCCGCCTGATTCTGCCGCAGGTGCAAACCATCCGCGACGCGCTGGACAATGATGCATCCGTGATCATTGTCAAGGAACGCGAATATGCTCATATGCTCGGCTTGCTTAAACAAAAGCCGGATGTTGCCATCTGCGATTCACAGGTGGTTATGAAAATGGTCGCCGACACTCCGCCGGACATCCCGTGCACGACTTTCTCCATCCTCTTCTCCAGGCTCAAAGGCGACATGATCGAGATGGCCAGAGGCGCGGCGGCTATTGAATCACTGCAACCCGGCTCCAGAATCCTGATTTCCGAAGCATGCTCCCATCACGCGGCAGAGGATGACATCGGCCGGGTGAAGATCCCCCGCTGGATAAGACAGTTTCTGGGCGCCGATCTGGAAATAGACGTTTTCGCCGGAAGAGATTATCCGGAAAACTTGAAGCAATACAGCTTGATTGTCCATTGCGGCGGATGCATGTTGAACCGCCGGGAAACCCTGTCCCGCATCGAACAGGCCCGGCTGGCCGGAGTTCCAATCACCAATTACGGCATGTGCATCGCCTACGTTCAGGGAGTAATCAACAGGGTACTCTCCCCCTTCCCCGCCGCCCTGGACGCATTTGAACGCACGGTACAAGCACAACACAGGCAGAAATAAATTTGAAAAAAAATGCAGCAATCATTGTATCAGTTTTAATACTTGTCATATTTTCCGCCACTGTCCGCGGGGCTGAAGCAGTTCCGGAAGAGAAAAAAATTCAGGTTGACTGTGCTGCAATTGAGAAAATGTTTCAAGCGCCGTTTGAAGATTACATGCTTGAACTTCAAGCCGATAGAACTTTAAAAAAACATCTTAAGGCATTAAGAAGAGAAATAATTAAAGAGTTTTTTGAATTAAACTCGCCGGTATATTTCTTAAACTGGAGTGGAGTTCCGCGAGAGAAACTGCTTAAAATCAGGAAAATAAGTTTTACTCCGATGGAAAGCTTCACCTTGAATGTGGATTTAAAAACACGTGAACTGCTGCTTTTGCCTGGAATGTTCTTCAACCCGGTAAATCTGGCTGAAGATATCAACTGGGGAATCGGGTTTCTGGATTATCAGGATTCCGTGAATAAACCAGTGCTGAATGAGAGACTTGCGCAATACATCGCCGTCAACATCAAACGTGAAGTAACAAGAAGATGGCTGGTTGATGATTTTTATCAGATGCTGGATCAGAAGCAACTATCGGATAAGGCGTTCAAAGAATATCTGAACAGTTATTTGAGCACAAGAAAACAGGAACTGGAATTTAACGCAAAAATGCTGCCGGGATGGATAAAGTTTCTCCAGGCGGACATGATTAAGAAATGGGAAGACCATAATTCATCAAGACTGGCCAGTATTGTTGAACTGTCCCGCAAATACGCCAATAATACAACGTCCGTGATGTTAGATGAGAAAGACGCAGAGGTCCTGAGAGGCGACATTATATCCAGTTCATTCAGCGATTGCAGCTTTCAGAGCAATTCATTTGATAATATTGTCTCCATCTATCAGGATAAGGATTATGCCATGCTCTACAGCCTGTGCTTCGGACACTTCTATTCAGTAAAGACCATGTCCACAGGATTTATCTGCCCCGGTTATAACCGTTTCCGCCAGTTCTGGATGCCGCTGTTCGATACTAAAAAAGCAGGCGGCAGACTGATTTCACAGGATGACTTTTATCTTACTTTCGATGAAGATAACTCCACTGAAAACAGGCTATATCTGTTATTTTCTGTAAATGCTCTGGATTAAATCTGTATATTGCGATCACAGAAGCGTTGACAGATAAATACCCGCTAAAAGCGGAAAGAGTATTTGCATGTATCAAGAATTATGGCTATAATAAGCGCAAAACAAGGGAGATATTCATCATGGGCGAAAAAACCATTAATAAAATAGAAGAAAAAATACAGAATAACGCGTCTATTGACCATGGCAAAAAAGCTGAACTGCTTGAGCTGATGGGGCATTTGAAGCTGGAACTGGAGCAGCTCCGAAAAACTGACAGCAGTAAAGCCAGAGCTATCGCTGACCTGACCGAAACTTCCAC
>CAIMFA010000250.1 GCA_903840185.1 uncultured Lentisphaeria bacterium
ATCCCAACAGGCATCAGAGGTTATCAGACGTACAAGTTCACCACTGTTTAGATGCATGAGAGGAGACTTAATTTCGTAGCCTAAATAGCCAAAGCCTTCGGCTTGTGCAATTCTTTTTCTCGCCAATGCCATGATAGTTGATTGTTCATTGTCTGAAGATTGGATAGTGGTTTCAGACCATTTATCGAAATGATTATTCTTCAACGAGATATAGACAAAGACACGAAGCGCATTTTCTGACCTAAATAATATATTTAAAGCTTCATAATAGTGAAGATGTAGCCAACTTTTGGGAATGCTTATGGCTCCTTCAGTTTGCAATTGTGCCGTCTTCCAGTTCATTATTTTCCCCTTCTGAAATTCTATCTTATAATAATTTTCTATCATGTAAAATAACACATAACTAGCAAAAGGCAACAAAAAGCTATTTGTGGTTAGTTTTTGTTTTGCAAAAGACTGGCAAAAATGAAGCTCCATCGCGTTAACGATGGAACTTCATTCTCCGTTTTTTCCTGCTACTTCCGGGCGGGGATCAGGAGCATGAAGATGGTTGAAAAGGCTATCAGCATCAGGATGAAACCGATGTAACCGGCGAAACTGGACGCCTTCAGCTTTTCCTCGGCGTTGAAGTTGACTTCCAGCGGGGCGTTGTTCTGGATTTCCAGGGCGCGCTCGAAAGTCACTTTTTTGCCCTGCCACGGGATGTCCGCGCGGATTACCTGCGGCATGGCGGCGGCGGCCTGCTGCTGGAGGAATATCCGGTCGGAAATATCCTGCAACGATTTGAGCTCGTCACCGGCGGGTTCGCCGTTTTCAGACGGCGCTTTGGCCTGCGGTTCGGCGGCGGCATAGCGGTTTTGCGCTACCGCGTCGCGCCGTTTGGCGATGTTTTTGACATTTTCGCCGCGGGTGTTCTGCATCAGCTGGCCCTGAATGTCGCTGCGCAGCGCTTTGTCGCCGGAAATATCTATGGCGCTCTGGAACGCCTGAATCGCTTTGTCTTTATTGCCGGAATTATAATACTGACTGCCAAGAGAGAGCAATTCCTGCGCGCGGCCTTTTTCCGACTTTATGCGCTGGTCGTTTTCCGCATCGTATTTCTGCAGCGATTCGGGGTTGAAAGAGGAAATGAATTCATCTTTCCAGGCGAGGGTGCCGCCGAATCTGGAATAGCTGATGTTTTCCGGCAGAAACAGGTCCCAGGTCACATTGCGCAGCGGAATATCGAACTGCGGCCCGGCGTAAGTCTGCAAGTCCTGCGACCATTTTTTGCCGGGTACGCATGAATAGATGAAATTCACGGTCTGTCTGGACGCGCCGGAAATCCCCTGATGCAGCGGGATCATGATCGAATCTTTGCCCGCCACCGCATCCACCGGAGCGGAATCCACAAACGCCGCCCACAATACGCCGGTTTCCGGCAGTTTGACCGGGAGGAATGTGCGGCTGTCATTATTGATGACCGCCGAAACCTCGCAGATCATCTGCCCGGACTGTGACAGCAGCGATTTGATGGAGACGCTTTCCACGGCGGCTTTCAGCACGTCCGCGGTTTTGTGCCGGGAAATCTCCACATTCATGGTGCAGTCTTTGCCGACGGAACGGAAACAGAGCACCGCTCCGGAAAGCCCGCTGACGCCGAATTCGGGCGGAATGCCGCGGGGATTGAACACTGACGCATCGCCGGCGGCCGTTCCCGGCCTCAACTGCAATGAGTCTTCAGCGAATACCGCGACATAACCAGTCTGGATGCCGCTGTCCGGCGACTTTAACGGCAGCAGCTGCAATTTAGCCGGATCAGCCTGCACCAGGCGGCATTTAACATTGAGCCGGTAGCTGTGCTCGACCTTGCGGTTCAACTCCACTTTCCAGAGGTTGTCTTTGACCTTGCCCGCGGAAGCGATGAACCGGCCGGTGAATTCCGGCGATTCACTGTTGTCCGGCAGCTGCACCAGGAAGCTCTTTACTCCGGCGTTTTCAATCGCATAGAGCAGCGTGAAATCACATTCGGCCGCGGCGTCCTTCACCCGGACGACTTCCAGGGTTTTCAGCTGAATCCAGGTCGGGGTCTGTTCCAGGCCGACAATCAGCGTCCAGGCCGGGCGCAGAATCTTGAAGCGGCTGGAAGTGCCGGGCGTTCCGGTGAAACCTTCGTTGTCGGCAATGACGCCGTCGCGCTGAATCACATTCAGCGAAGTGCCTTTTTCCAGCGCCACCGTCATCGCTCCGGTCAGTTTTTCCACGCCCGTGATTTTAACGGACGGAATTTCGAGTTTTTTAGTTTCATAACCGGACATTCTGGCAAGCTCGACGAACAGCGCGGTTTTGCCGGAAATGCGCTTATTGAAATTGATGACTGCCGTATTGACAGCGCCGACTTTCATTTCGTCCCAGTGCTGCACATCGCCGCCGGTGATTTTCATGATCTCATAACCGGCCGGTAGTTCCAGGCTGGCCGCGAAGATGCCGCCCTTGACCACATCCAGATCCAGTTTGGAGGAAAGCGTGATGCGCTCGTCGTCAAAATTGACTCTGGCTTCCTCCTCCACGCGGAGTTCCGGCTTCACTTCGGAGACTTTCACCGACATGGACGCGTCGGTGCCGGCGTAGCGGTAGGCGTTTTTCAGTTCATACTCGCCGAGTGCTGCAATTTTGAAATAGCTGTTATTGATCGCGGTGAAATCCCTGATGCCGGAAATCTCGATTTTTACGCCTGGATCAACGAAAATACCCATTGTGCCGTACTGCCGCGACGCTTTTTCCACTTTAATCACGCCCAGAACGCAATCACGCGGGAGTTTGCCGTCGGTCAACTGCGAAACCATGGTGACGGCGGCATCGCCGGACAGCGGTTTGTTGAACAGCACTTTCATGATGCCGGTATCGCGCTGGAACTGCCATGATTCCAGTCCGGCGGCGGCCACGTTCGTCACCCGGTATTCCTTGGGAACCGTGATACTCAGGGAGGAAATGCTGCCCTGCGGGATATTCAATTCGATAATGTCCTTGATCTCGACGGAGCCGCGTCCGACCGCGATATGAGTGGTGATGCCGGCAAAGAATTTAGCGGATTCCGCGACATTTTCCGCCTGAGTCCGCACGACCTCAAAAACCGCATCGTCACCGGGCACAAAGCCGGCCGTGGCGGTGCCGTTTTTATCCTGTCTGAAGAACACCGCGTTGGCGGATTTTATTTCCGAACCGGAGAGCGCCTGCACCGTGATACTGTTGCTGAGGCATTGCGGGACGGGAATCTGGAACGTTATCTGCCGTTCGTCGCGTTTGATGACGGAGATGAAATCCACGGAGAAGGTGTAACTGCCGCTGTCGCTGACTTTCAGCAGATAACGGTTGCCGTCGCGCACGATTTTGCAGTCGGAGGAGGAAACGTCAAAGGCGGTGGCGGCGGCAGGGCTGCGCAGGATTTCGATTTCGCCGGGACTGAGGGCATTGATTTTAAAGGTTGCGGAAGAGATTGCCGCCTTGTCGCCGATCTTCGTCCGGCAGGCGAATGAATCGATCACAATATTATCCGCCTGCACGGCAAATCCGCAACAGGCAAAGGCGATGACCAGCAGTGCGCAGAGATTCCTCCACGCCACCGTCCAGATGCCGGAAGTCAGCAGCAGCGGAATCAGCGCCGCCAGCAGGAAGCCGGCAACGATATTGATCTTCATCCATTGCGCCGCCGCCAGCACCAGCAGCGCCAGCGCGGCGCCGAACAGCAGCCCGGAAGTGAACTTGCGGTTGATCTTAATACCCGCATAGATCAGGATTGTGATGAATACGACGGCGGCGGCAGTGACCAGCAGCGCCCACGGCGAAAAAGACTCCATGTTGAGAATGCCGAGATCAACCGTAAAAGGAGTCGCCGTCAGGTTCATGACTTTGGTGAATTCGATCTGATTGACGATAAATGAGCGGTCAAAATTGAAACCGGTCTGGCACAGCCTGGCGAACATAAACAAACCCGAGCCGAGCATAAAAATCAAACCCAGCACCGGAGTGACTATCAATCTTCTTTCGCCTGTTCTGCTCCAGAGGATCAGCAGGCCGGAGAGCGTAAACACCAGCCAGGCAAAAATAATGCCGTTGGACAGCCAGTCTTTTAAATATGCCAGCGCGCGTTCGGTAACGCCGGCAATGCCGGGGCGGGCGAAGTCCTTGCGCCCGAGCAGATCAGGGGTTGAAGAGACCACCGAACAATTTTCCGGCAGACTGAAAGACCACCTGGAATGCAGCATTTTAGCAGCAGTTTCGGGGGCGGCGAACGCCATCTGCGCGAAGCTCTTGACCGGTTCCTGTTTCGTGGCGTAAGTGATGGAGACCGCCACCGGCGTGTTGATGTTCTGAAGCCGGGGCAGCGGAATCAGCAGTTCGCCTTTCTCGTCGGAAAGCCGTTTGCGCTTGCCTTCGACGCTGACCGACCACAGCGCGCTGCCCGGAGGCAGCCGCAGCGCGAAAAACTGTTCCGCAGAGTTTTTAATGCGGTATTCGGCTTCGGTAACGCATCCGCCGTTGCTGTCGATGCGGGTATTAAGCTCGGCGCGTTCCACGATCAGCTGCGGGGTTCCGCATTTGTCATAGCGCTCGATCTTCACTTCCTGCCACTGCTCTTTCGCGGAACCGCGAAATACTTTCAGTACCGGATTGGTGATCATGTTAAGATATTCCTCCGGCAGTTCGGCCTGTTCGATTTCCTGCACTCCTGCAGCGGCGGCGCCGTTATGGATGCGGAAAGTCTTGCCGCCGGTCAGGGCGATAAAAGAACCGGAGGAGTCGGCATCTTCGCACGACAAGCCGCCCAGCCGGATGGTTTCGCCGCCTTTCAGGGATATTTCGTATGAAGCCAGCAGGGTGAAACTGCCGAGAATTTTCTTCTGCAGGCGCACTTCCCACAGGCTGAATCCATTTTGAGCCGCCGGGCCCAGTTTGCGGCGGCTGATGATGCCCTGCCCTTTAAAATCCAGATTGTTGAGCATGTCATCGGCCTTGAAAACCAGTTTATCCACTGGAGAACCGGTAATATTCAGCGATAACACCGTACTGCCGTAAGCGGTGCCGTCCCCGACTGAAATCAGGTGAAAAGCCTCCGCCGCAATGTTGCCCTTCAGCTGTTCAATCAATACTTTGCCGCTCCAGTCCTGGTCGCGGAACAAATAAGCATACTGCATTCCGGCAACCCTCACCGGCACGGAACCGGCATAAACCGGAGTGAGCTTGTTCAACTGTTCCGGCGCCAGTTTCAGGCCGCGCTCCGCCGCCAGCGCCAGATAGCCGCGTACAGATTTGATGCCTTCAATTTTAAACGCGGGAAGCGAAAAGGTTTTTTCGTCTTTAAGTTCTTTCTCAAAGAAAACGCTGAATGAGACCCTTCCGGTCATTTCGGACATGAATGGTATTTTAACGATCCGGCGCGCGCCGTCTGAAATCAAGTCGTAATCCTGCGGGCGGATATTGTCGCCGGAAACCTTGCTGAAAGTATATTCCGGCAGATATTCCATGCGGATATCTTTGATCGGGGCGTCGCGCACGTCAATCACGCAGTCCAGACGGACGCTGACAGTGCGGTCGCCGCAGACGGTTGAACAATTGACTTCCCCAGTGTAATAAGGCGTGATGTTGTCGGCCAGCGCCGTCAGGCTTAAATCCGGCGTCGAGAATGTATAAGTATAAGGGTTGTTCAGCAGAAACGCATGAGCCGGCAGTTGCGGCATGATCGTCGCGCTGTCCACCTGCACCAGTCCGGGGGTGTTCTGAACAATAAGTTTTACGCCGCGTCCCGCCCCCAGGCGCATCATCCCGCCGAACCGCATCACATTCTTCGGCACAATCGGCTGGAAATTAAACTGGCACGGGAACCCAGTCAGAATCTTCTCCGCCTGGACCAGCAGCGTATAAGTTTTTTCCTGGTCTTTCAGCAGTTCCACCTTGACGATACTGCCGTCCTTCACCGGCTCCGTCCGCCATTCCCGGATATCCTGGCCGGTGATTTCCAGCACATTCACATCCTTCGGAACAAACAACTGAAGACTGGAAAGCCTGCCTTGAAAAACTTTATATTCAAACTGGGAATTGAATTTGACGGCCCCGGTCTGCACCGCGCCGACAATATTCGCCTCCACTCCGGCGGAAAGCACTTCCGTGCCGCTGATGATCTTTTTCCAGTTGACAGTGCAACTGCCGGTCGGCTGGAGAATGCCGTTATAAATCGTGACGCCGTTTTCAGTTTTGACTTCAGACGGGAAACCTGGTGCATCCGTCACTTTGGCGTCAGTATTCTGACCGGACAACGTCAACCGGATGTTGCGGGTTACCGCCGGCAGCAGATAGAATGAACAGGTACGGCTGACGCCGTCTTTGACGATTTTCGCCGAAAAAGTCATTTTTACTTCATATTCACCGGCCTCGGGACAGTAGAGGTAATATACAGCATTTTTTGTTTCAATCCGGCCTTCCGGCGAAGACTTCCAGAATTTCCAGAACGAGCCTTTGCAGGACACGTCAGGAGTTCCGGTGCCGCAGACATCGCCGGAAATAACCGGGATCTCCGCTTTGGCATCTGCAATGATTTTAAATGACAGCGTGAACCCGGCATTTTCATCGTTGATGTCGCCGTTCAAGGAAAGTTCCCCGGCCGCCGGGGCATCGGGTTTTACAACCATCACTTTTGCCGCCAGCGGCATGGACAGAATGGACAGAATGGACAAACATAAGAACAGTTTTTTCATAACTACCTCCAGTATATTATATGTTTTAAAAAATCAAGAAGTCAGGAGTCAGAAGTCAGGAGTCAGAATGTAAAACTTAAATTCAGAAATAGAATGAAAACTACCAAATCCTGACATTACTTCGCTAATTTCTTTCATCCTCTCTCATCTCCTGCTTTTCTGCTTAATTCTTCATGTTTTTCAAGATTTATTCTGACTACTGAATTCTGACTACTGAATTCTGGATTGCGGGCAGAGCCCGCCTGATTATCTTACGCGTGAAATCAAGTCCAGCAATTCCCTGACTTTCTCATCTTTGGCGTAATTGCTGATATAAACCTGCCGCAGTTTGACGGCTATGCCTGACGGCGTGGCGATATTCTGGGTTTCCGGATACTCCAGCCCTTCGGCGAACTCGGCGGCAAATGACGCCAGCTTGAATCCGGGAGTCGCCGCTTCAAAATTTTTGCCTATGCTGCCGGCGTCAATCACAAAGGACTTTTCTTCAACGTGCATATCTTCGGCGTTTTTGTAACGAATCCGGGTGGTCGCGACGGTTGCGTCCGGTTTAACGCCCGGCTTCAGGCGCAGTTCATACAAGGCGGTCACCGACTGGCCGGAGCCGACTTCGCCGGCGTCAACGCTGTCATTCAGGAAGTCCGCTTTGCTCAACTGACGGTTCTCGTAACCGATCTGACGGTATTCGGCGACATTTTCCGGATTGAACTCGACCTGGATTTTGACATCGCGGGCGATTTCGCGGAAACGGGCTTCAAAGCTGGCGGAGAACAACTCCTTCACGTCATTTTCAGAATCAACAAAGACGTAGCTGCCGTCGCCGGTGGAGGCGATCTCCTCCAGCAGTTTGTCGTCGCCGTCGCCGCCAAGCCCGATTACGATATTGGAAATGCCGTTAATGCGGTTTTTCTCGATGTTTTTGATGACTTCGGCGCGCGCATCGGGTTCGAGCTTAACGATGCCGTCGGTAATAATGACGACGCGGTTCCATGCTCCGGCGCGATAATTGGCAGCGGCCAGCTGGTAGGCCTTCTGCAGTCCGTTAAAAAAATCGCTCACGCCCCCGGCGGCGATGGCTTTGACCGCCGTGTCCAGCGTATTTTTATTTTTCATCTGGTTATTGATCAGCACATTGGCCGTGCCGCCGCAGATCACTAGCGACAGCCGGTCGTAAGGCGTCATTTTAGCGGACAGCAGTTTCAGCGCGTTAATTGCCAGGTCCATTCTTTCGCCGTACGCCATGGACCCGCTGGTATCCAGCAATACCGTGTAAACGGACGCTGAATTCATGTTCGGACCCAGCCGTTTGCCCTGGACGCCGATGCGCAGCAGCGTATTCTGCGGACGGAACGGCGCTGGAGCGCTTTCCATGTTAACCGCGAAAACGCCGTTTTCAGGAGAACGGTAGTGATAATCAAAGTAGTTGATAAAATCCTCCGCCCGGATTTTTGTCGGATCAGGACGAATACCGCGATTGATGTTCTTTTTCGCCGCCAGATATGAAGCCGTATCGGTGTCTATCGAGAATGTGGAAAACGGTCTGAATTCAGCCTTGATAAACGGCAGTCCGTCATGAAGCCACCTCATCCGCCGTTCTTCGTTTTCAAGGGGTTCGAAAATATCTTCAACCCGTGCAATTACATCTGCCGGGGCTTTGAATACTATGCTGCATTCTTTATCAACGTAAATATTTATTATTGCTGGAACCGGGCAGTTGCGGCTTTTCAGGAAATCGCGTACATCTTCAACCGTAGTCAGATTCCAGAGCTTAAGATTGATACTAAACGCTCCCATGGCTAGTTGCTGTTCCTTTTGCTGAATGGCCTCAGACTCCTGGATGCTATTCGCGGCCGCCAACGATGGTTGCGCCAATGCTGCATCTTCGCCTCTCGGCTCTGCCGGTGATTTTAGATATAAAACTTGCGGAGAAGAAGCCTGTTTTGATTCGGCTCTATCCTTTTTGTCCGTCGCCGCTACGGCATAAGCATAACCCGCAGGTTTAGCTGCCGGAGCAGCAGGCCTGACCGGCAGATTGTCTTTGCTTTTCGTCAAAGCTCTTTTAGCGGCAACAAGTTCAGATTTTACCGGAGCCGACGGCGGAATCGGCGGCGCGGCGGCGGCCGCTCTGGATTTTTCATCCCGCATCACCGGTTTTTCTTCAAGTACTTGTAACCCCTGACTGCCGCTTGGCCCTGAACCTGCCTTGCGTAAATAACCATCAGAAGACTCTTTCTGATTAACGGCATCAGCGTTTCCGGTGGCACCGCCTTTACCACGACGTTCTGCGCCAACTTTCACCTCATTGCTGACAACTCCACGATCTGCATCTTTATGAGCTTTGATTCCTTCGAAAATTGCCGGCGCAGAATCGGATTCAACGATGTCGGGGAGTCCCCGAGATTCAACTGCCGCCGGTGCCGCCTCTGCTGCAACGTGAGGAGCGGCGGAAGATTCTGCTTCAGCAGGCGCTGCGGCCGCGGGCAATGCTCCGTCTGCCGCGCCAAAACTTAAAATCTTTGGAGTTCTTGTAGCGGAAATTACCTGATCTTTGTCATTATTTTGTTCATTACTTGGGAATCTGTCAGCACTGTCGCGGGCAAATTGCTTTAAACTGAGTCCAACTTGCTTTAAGTCGCTTGCGCAGGCTATTCTTCTGGCCTTTTCTCTTGCACTGTTCAGCGCTGGAAGAAGAAGTGCACTGAGCACAAAGAATCCGATTATAAGCGTGGCGGCTAATTCCATCCACCTGAATTTTGACGGCATTTTCTTGGTAAGTTTCATGGCCGGCAGTTCGGCGGCGGCTTCGAAAATTTCTTTGCGGCGCGCGTCTGAAAGCTTTAAATCCTGAGTATTCTGCCGTAACGTGTCGCCGGTGAAATTCCAGATTTCGCGTAATTCATCAAATTCTCTGCGGCAGTTTTCACAGGCGGCCAGATGCTCTTCCAACTGCTTTGCCTGAATTGCAGAAAGCTCTCCGGCCAGCATGTCAGTCATCAGACGGGATATTTTGCTGCATTTCATATTGAGAGCTCCTTCGTGATGTGATTCTTCAACTCATTGACGGCGCTGTGCAGAATAAACCCGACATTGCCGATGCTCAACTCCATAATTTCGGCGATTTCGCGATAACTTTTGCCGTGTTCCAGCTTCAGCACCAGAATTTCCCTGGCCCGCGGTTTCAGGCCGTTGATCGCGGTAATCAGCAGTTGATTTTTCTCGTGGTTCATAATGCCGTGGTCCGGCGAATCGTGATGTCCTGAAGCGAAATTCACGCCTTCATCAATCGTTATTTCCGCCTTGACTTTCTTTGCCCGCAGCAAATTCAGACAGTCATTGCGGACGGTTTTGAACAGCCAGGCGCGGGGGTTGCGGATCTCGCCGCCGGTATACGATTGACGATTGTATTTTATAAATGCCATTTGCACCGCATCCTGCGCCGTGGAGGCGTCCCGGAGCATACGCCCGGCGAACCCCAGCAGCGCTGATTCATTTTCTTCCATCAGTTGTGTTAACGCTTCTTCAGGCGACATTTCTAACCCTTCCGCTCTGATTATCACCATTAATGACACGGCGGTTCAAACAATATTAGAGTAAAAACTAAAAAAAGTGAAAAATTCTCCATCATCTTCAAAAAATAACCTGTTTTATGAAAATAACAAACGATGGAAGAGGAGGAGAATAAAAGAGAAGTCAGGAGTCAGAAGTCAGGAGTCAGAATAATACAGAAGAGAGGTTTCAGCGTTTGACTGCTGTACCCGCAGTTTTATCAAATTAGAAACGAAAGATAAATGATCAAAGTAAAAAAATAAAAGGGAAAATGTAAAAAAGGATTTCTCTGTGCCTTGCTAACTTTCGGGTTAGTCCCGCGACTGCGGGATGTCTTCCCGCACCTGCGGGATTAAAAAAGAGAGCAGGAGCCGGAATGTATCCCGGCTCCTGAATTCTGACTTCTCTAAAAAATTCAGCCTTTTTTACGGCGGACCGGAATGTGCGCGCTTTCGCCGTGAACGGCGTGAGCTGCCTCCATCATCGCTTCGCCGAGCGTCGGATGGGCATGAATGGCCTTGCCGAGTTCTTTGGCGGTGATTTCCAGGTTCATCGCCGGAACGGCTTCCGCGATCAGGTCAGTGGCGTGGGGGCCGATGATATGGACGCCTAGCACCTGATCGGTGACGGCATCGGCAATGATCTTGCAGAATCCTTCGGTCTCATTGATCGCCATGGCTTTGCCGAGGGCGGCGAACGGGAATTTGCCGACGGCAATTTCCAGGCCTTTCTCTTTGCACTGCTCTTCGGTCAGGCCGACAGTGCCGATTTCCGGGCTGGTGAAAATACAGCCGGGAACCAGATCATAGCTGAATTCATTGCGGTGTCCGCAGATGTTGTCAACGGCGCAGATGCCCATGGCGCTGGCCAGATGCGCCAGCCAGATGCGTCCGGCAATATCGCCGATGGCGTAAATCCCGGCGACATTGGTCCGGCATTTTGAGTCAACCGGAATCCAGCCGCGTTCATCGGTGTTGATGCCGGCGGCGGCAATATTCAAGCCGCTGGTGACCGCTTTGCGGCCGATGGAGACAAGCAGATAGTCGGCTTTCAGCGTTTCGCCGCCGACCTGGCCGCTGACGCCTTTCTTGTCAGTCTTGATATCCTGCATCGGAGTGCCGGTCAGAATCGTGATGCCGGCTTTTTTCATATATTGGGTCTGGGTGCGCGAGATTTCTTTATCGAGGTTCGGCAGAATCGACGGCAGCATTTCCACCACCGTCACCTGCGTGCCGAGTTCGGCGAACAGGCAGGCGAATTCGCAGCCGATCACGCCGCCGCCCAGCACCAGCATGGTTTTCGGAATCTCTTTAATCGAAAGCAGTTCAGTGGAGGTCAGCACTCTTTCGCCGCGCGGAATGAATCCCGGCACAAGCGATTCGGAACCGGTGGCGATAATAAAGTTCTTCGCGGAAACTTTGGTTCCGGTGTCCCTGCCGCCGTTGATTACAACCGTCTTGCGGTCGAGAAAGGAAGCCGTGCCGTTAATGGTGGTTACGCCCGCCGCTTTCAGCAGGGAGCCGATGCCGCCGCGCAGGGTTTCAATCACATTGTTCTTGCGGTCAAGCATTTTCGCCCAGTCGGGAGCGATTTTACCAGAGATGCTGACGCCGAAATCCGCCGCGTGACGCGCCTTGTGCAGAACTTCCGCTCCGGCAATCAGTGTTTTGGTGGGGATGCATCCGGTATTCAGACAGGTGCCGCCGAAATATTCTTTTTCAATCAAGGCGACGTTCAGGCCGAGTTGTCCGGCACGAATTGCGGCGACATAGCCGCCGGGGCCGGCCCCGATCACACACAGGTCAAAATTTTTCGTTTCCATAAAACCTCTTGTTCTTTAGAAAATTGACAAAAACGGAGCGTGAGAGATTATTCTCTCAAGCCTTATTCCAATAGAAAAATTTCGAACCCGCCTTTAATCTAGCCCAATTATTCGTTTTTTCAACAAAAGCAATCTGAAATTACTTTCTGGTAAAAGTTCCCGAGCCGTAGTATGATTCCGGATAACGCCAGTCGGGTTTCCAGCAGAGCTGGACCATTTTATCACCGTCGCGGTCATCGACTGCAACATTCAGACGGAAACCTTCCCACTCTCTGCCTGCCATTTTATTCAGATAGGCCAGGGGCACCGCCACTTCGGTATTGAAGCCTTTGGCAGTACGGCAACAGGCGTATTTTGTCCCTTGCGGCAATTCTTTGATGCCGCGATACATCCAGGTTTCGCCGGGGACGGAGCTAGGGCTGAACGCCAGTAGCAGAAAGTCTTTCATTTCTCCCTGTCCGTTATTTGCGGACCGGACATCCGTCGGTCTGGCGTCGAGGCGGATTTCAATGCCGTCCTGGTCCCACGGATCTTTATCTTTTACCGCATCGTATTTGTCATCAATGACTTCGACCGCGATATACAGATACTTATCGTCATAGGCAGTGCCGATGGCAAACCGGCAGTCGTCCGGGCCTTTCCAGGCCTTTCTACCCATATAATTGAACGCATCCGGCTCATTGCATTTTATCTCAAGGTCTTTCCAGTCCCGTAGATCGCCGTCAACCGTTTTCGGTTCCGCGGTTCCGGCGCATGAATAAGCCGGCAGAATAAAAACCGTGCCCGGTGCGCTCTCTAAATAACCGTTGCCGGCGGTGAATTGAAATTTATCATTATTTCCGGCTCCGGCAGCAGGCTCATAAACCACGTCCGGAGGTGTTCCTGAGAGTTTGCCGTGCTCCGGCTGCTTAATGATTATATAACTCAGCTGAGCGTCCGGAGCGTCCGGGTTCACTGCCGACAGCTTGATTTTACGCGGTTTCGTGTCCACCAGGCCGATCATCTGGTTAATGGGACGCGGGGCGTCCGGAACAGGCTGCACAGTCACGGTAAATACCGCCGGGATGCCGTCGTTCAAACCGTCACCCGGAGTCAGGACGAAACTGTCCGGACCGTTATAATCCGGAGAAGGGGTGTAGACAAAGTGTCCGGCGGCATTTTTCTCAAGCATTCCATGCAGCGGCAGTTTTGCAGGAATTGCAACGGCGGATTTAATATCCAAGTCCAATGGAACATCCTCCGGCGTAATCAGTGCCGCGCCTGAAAGCTGCGGCATGGCGTAAGAAGCTCCGGCAGCAGGCGGGCGGATGAATACACCCTGGCTGGTATTCCAGTAAGTGCCGCTGCCGCTTTTTTGCAGCGCCAGCGATTTAATCATATAGATTTCATCCGGTTTAACTCCGGAAACCGTGTATTCAGTTCCGGTAACCGGCTCTTTAGTCAGCAGCGTGTACGGCCCGGCCAGTGCGGGTGCCCGGTAGATCTGACAGCCGGTAATACTTTTATCTTCCGGCGGCAGCCATTGCAGTTTTAATTTATTGTCCGGCAGCGATGCGGCGCTGCATGAACGCGGAGCCGGCACCGGATGCATCCGGAGCGTCGGGTCGCCCATCAGCGCGACATGGATTGAATTGTAATCCCATTCGGAGTCTTCATCTTTGCCCGATACGGAAGACTTGGCATTGTTGCAGCCTATGTAATCCTGAATCTGATTGTTGTTCTGGGTGCGCAGCGCTGAATAACCGATATTTCCGCCCATCGCCATGTGGTGCAGATACCAGTGCGGACGACCGTCCCAGACGCAGGTCAGCGCATCGCCGGAATTGGCCAGCGGAGCGCGCATGAAATTATTCGGCCGGTTCCAGTCGCCGAAATAACTGCCGAACAGCATGGTGAAAACCGCGTTGACCGGAGTTTTAGCAAAATCCGCGGTTGTACCGATGCCTTTGGCACTGGAAATTCCACCGCTGCCGCTGCCGTAGGCCCATAAATAGCTGTTCGATGACAATACTGTAAACCAGTCGTCGGCAAGGCTGTTGTCCGCGCCGAAGAATGCCGCGAAATTGCTCCAGGCGCTGCTGCCGAAAGCTTCGCCGCCGAACGCGCCGAAATGATCATCGATCAAGCCGCGCTGTTCCGTTTGTATCTGCCGGTGCCGGAACGCATGATCTTTGTTCAGGTACTGGCGCAGCAGTTCAACTTCATCCAGTTTGAACTGCGGCATATTCGCGAGATCTACCCGGCCAACTTCCAAAGTCAGCGAATTGGGCGGTATTGTGCTCTGATCGAATTTGCCGTCGCCGGGTTCGTTTTTCTGTTCAGGGCCGGGAGCATATTTGACGGATTTATCATCCGTCCATTTGCCGTTCATATCGCCGTAGTAAAGATCCGCCGGCCAGGCGCCCAGATGGTTGGTATGCCCGTCGGGGGAAATGCTGCCGGAATAGGGGACCGGAACATGGCCGAACAGAAAAACCGTCCGCAGTTGTTCCGGTTTTTTGCGGTATGCCGTTTCAATCAGTTTTTTCACTTCGGTCACTTTGGCGTCGCGTGCGACATCTTGCCGGATTACCTGCCAGCCGTCGCCGGCCAGATCCAGCTCCAGCCGCGCCAGCTCAGTTTTCAGCGGAGCAGCAACACTATTATCCACCAGCAGAATCACCTGTCCCCTGTTTTCCACCGCCGGAATATTAATTCCTGAACAGATATAACCGCGTCCGATATAACCGTTGCCGGAGCGGTCAATCCGGTATTCGTAAACCTCCCCGGGTTTCACTTTATTGTCCACGAATCCGGTTGCTTTGCCGTCCAGCGACGCAATCGGAACCGGACTCCATTGTCTTTCCCCCATGAATCTGCGGTATATGGTATGGGAAAAAGCGGATTTCTCCTCCGGCCATTTCAGCGTAATCTGCGCGGGTTTTTCCTGGACTTCCGCACTGACCTGCACCGCGTATTTAGCGCTGGTGATATTGCCTTTATGCTTTGGCGCGGGAGTGTCTTTCTTCTCCTCTGCTACGGCGGCAATACAAGCGGAAAAAACAAGCAATGCGATGAATAATTGGGCAAGCCATGGTGAAAAAATCTGACAGAATACGGTCTTGATTACCGACATTATTGATACTGTTTGGCGCATTTATAAAACTCCATCTTTTTTTAGCCTGAATAATTCATAAACTTATGGCGAAATACTGCAATCTGCTCAAAGTAAAGTCTTTGCCGATGTCCTCGCCGTAGCGCTGCTACGAC